>JBGPHB010000480.1:0-4806 GCA_041484155.1 Bryobacteraceae bacterium | reverse complement strand
GAAAGATGGTTGCCGAGCCAGGTGTCGTCCATGCCGACGTTGGCCACGCCGACGAACCCTCCGACCCGCGCTTTGACGGGCTTGCCTAAATTGAAATCGAGCGGCTCTTTCCACATCGGAACAAGGAACACAAGGTGCCGGGCCTGACCGAAGTATTCCTGGGTGATTTGCAATTCGATCGCCTGGCTCGTTTTCTCCAACGCGCCAAACAGTGGTGACGCAGGCTCCCGCACCTGAAAATCGATCGGCCCATGTTTGATCTGGATCACGACGTTGTCGTCGAACTTCCCATCGAGTTCCCGGAAATTGTCGTAGGCCGCCCGTGCGCGATCGTTCTTGAGATTGCGCCAGTCCATGTGGTGGTCGTAGACAAAACCGCGGTAGACGATGAGACCGCCATGGGGTTTGAGAGCGCGGGCCACGACATTGGCTGCGTCCGCATGAGTTCTACCGTAGGCCGAAGGTCCGACGCGGCCCTCCGAGTCCGCCTTGATGAGGATTCCGCCAAAGTCGGGTATTGCTCGATAGAGCTCATCGACCTTGAATTTCCACCATGCGGCCACACGCGAGTCGAGCGGATCGAACGTATCCAGCTTGCCGAGTGTTTGCGGGCTCCCAAAATCAACCGAGACCACAACTTTAACGCCCCACGGCCGGAACGCCTCCGCGATGCGCGCGACATTGAAGAGGAAATCCGTTTCTAACACGCGGCGATCGGCATTAACGTTGTTGATCGCACAAGCATTGATACCGAGCGACGCCAGCAAACGGCCGTATTCGCGGACGCGGCTGAGATCGTCACGGGCTTGCTGATTCTCCCAGAAAATCGAGCGCCCGCCATAGCCACGCTCGATGGAGCCGTCGAGATTGTCCCACTGGTTCACCCACCGGATCGGCGCGGATGGCGACTGCTGTTCGTCCAGGTCGGCGATGGACTCACCGAGACCCATCTTCCGGAGCAGCGCGAACGTTCCGTACAGAACCCCGCGATCGTTCACCGCGGCGACCACGGTGTAACTCGCGCCCGCGGCCTTCACCGTTTTCAACCAGTAGCCGTCTTCCTTCAAATTGGCGGAGAGGTGCCAGTCCGCCGGCATACGGGTGAGTGTGCCAAGCACTACGGCACTCTCTTTTGGCACACTGGACTCGACTCGCAAGGTACGCCCGATCGTTCCGCGAACTCCACGGATTAATTCCTGCCGCGCACTGTCGATCAGGCTCGAATCGCTCACCGTCGTGACAACAGCCGGGATCACATCCCGGTATTGAGGGCGCTCCGCGTACCTCAACCACGCATCGTGCCCCGTCTCCGCGTGGAGACTCACGGCCAACAATGCCAGGAAGGCTCTCACGAATTCACACCTGAAGCGAGATAGCCACCGTCCACGACGATACACTGGCCGGTCAGGAAGCTCGCGCTATCGGATGCCAGCATCACGGCGACTCCCACCAACTCTTCCGGCTTGCCGAAACGGCCCATCGGCGTTCGTGTCAGCAACTCCTGGCCGCGCGGCGTGTCCCGGATGAGTCCATTGGTCATCTCAGTCGGGAAGATTCCCGGGGCGATCGCGTTGACGGAAATGCCGTCGCGCGCCCATTCGCAAGCGAGACTTCGGGTGAGGGATAACAGTGCGCTCTTCGTCGCGCAGTACGCGGCCACTTCGTGAAACGCAAGAAACGAACCCAGCGAAACGATATTGATGACGCGCCCCTTTCCACCGGCTTTCAATGCCTCGTAGAACGATTGACACGTCCGCAGGGAGCCGCTCAGGTTGGTATCCAACATGGAAGACCATTGCTCGTCGCACACTTTGACCGTAGGTTGCTTCGCCGTGTAGCCGGCGGCGTTAATCAGAATGTCCACGCGCCCGAAACGTTCGAGCACCGCATCGCGCAGAGCTTCGATGGAGTGCCGGTCGGTCACGTCCGCCGTTTGGCAGAGAGTGCGCCGGCCCGTTTTTTCAACATCGCGACAAGCTTCTTCGAGATTGTGCCGGCGGCGACCCGTGGGCACAACGTCGGCGCCGTGTTCGGCCAAGCCTAACGCAATCGTCCGGCCGATACCGGAAGTCGCGCCGATCACCACCGCCACTCGATTGGTCAGGTCCAGGAGATTTCGCATGTCAGTACGGGATCGCTACGCTCCGGTCATCGTCCGGATCGGCCCAACGGTCGTTGGGAACGATGGGCGTCCAGCCCGGCCGCCCCGGATCCTGATCGTAAGGATAGCTCCCCAGGCGCTGATAGAGCTCACTGTACTCGCGCAGCTTGTCGCGATTGAGCGTCACGCCCAGCCCGGGCTTGTCCGGAACGCGGATGGCGCCGCCTTCGTACTGCATCAGCCCGCCTTCAATGATGTCGTCGGTCAAGTGGTGATAGTGGGCGTCGGCTGCGAACGAAAGGTTGGGGAGCACCGCGCCGAGATGCAGCATCGTCGCCAACTGGATTCCCAGCTCCCCGGAGGAATGTACGGCGACCCCAAGCTGAAAGGCCTCGCAAACAGCAGCGGCCTTCACACAGGCGCGGATGCCTCCCCAGAACGTCGTGTCGAGGAGAATCACATCCACTGCCGTATCGAGCGCGTTCGCAGCGAGTTGCTCAAAATTCACGACCACGGTGTTCGTGGCCAGCGGAATTCTAACCATCTCCCGAGTACGCCGCATGCCGTTCAACCCGTATACCGGATCTTCCAGATAATCGTTACGCAAGCCTTCGATCGCTTGCCCGAATCGAATGGCCTGCTCGGTGGACCAGACGGCGTTCGGGTCAAATCGCAAGGAATCGTTGGGAAACGCGCTGGCAAGGGCTCGATAGGTCTCCAGTTCGTAGTCGGGATGAAAAACCCCGCCCTTCAGTTTATGTGTCGTAAAACCGAACCGTCGCTTCAGCGCGCATGCATGCTCCACCATTTGGCCGATCGTCCGGACCTCGCCGGCCCCGGTCTCAGGATTGGGATAACGGAGGAAGCAATAACTCGCGAACGGGACGCGATCGCGCAAACGGCCGCCCAGAATATCACACACGGGAACGCCCCAGGCTTGTCCCAGGATATCCAGACACGCGAATTCGAGCGCGGCCAAGATTTGGGTTCGGTTGTTATAGAGCGAGGCAGTCGGGTTGGCGATGAGGAAGCGCATCTCCTCCAGGCGCGCCGGATCGTGCCCCACCAGGTAGGATTTCATGGCGCGAAACGCCGATTCGGCCGATTCCCCGCCCCCGCCCATCTCCCCCAGCCCCACTAAACCGTTGTCTGTTTCCACTTCTACGATGGTGCGGACGAAGCGGCCCCAATGGCAGCCATTGGCGTGCCGGAGCGGCGCTTCCAGCGGAACCGTGACAGTGGTGGCCCGAATGTCGCGGATTCGCATGATTAGTTTCATGGTACAACAATGTAGATTAGAAGCTCATGAAACCGGTGCCTGAGAACCAGCAACAAGCCCTCGTTTCGCGACTCATGCAGGCGTGCGGCGGCTCCTACACGCCCGAGACGAGGCGCAAATACTTCATCTCCGGCCCCCAATGGGCAGCGGCTTATCAAGGGCAAGCTCTGTTCCATGCGCCGACGCGGCCGGCCATCGGCTTTGACGAAGTAATTCAGAAGTACGCCGCAATCGGCATCGGCTATTGGGCCACGCATGACACCGATGTGATTCCCACCGAAGCGCTCGGGAAGGATGCGCAATGGGAAATCGTGGGCTGTATCAAAGAGGCTCTCACGGCAAACGGCGTTGAGTGCTCGATGGTCACAACCGAGACTTTTTATCACGCCGTGTGGGCCGCTGGACCGGCGGCGGAAGCGCCGGGCGTGCGCGAGTACGCCAAGTTCCGCGTGCGGAATACGGTCGATATCGGGCACGAGCTGGGCGCCAGCTTTGCGGTCTACTGGCCAGGATCGCTTGGATATTACGTACAAGGCGCGATCGATGAAACCGAGTCGCTGCGCTGGTATGCCGAAGCCCTCAACGCGGCCTGTGACCGCGATATCGAGGTGGCCGGGCAAAAGGGCCGTTCGACTCTGAAGCACTGTCTGGAGGCCAAGCCGTTCGAGCCGCAGGCCGAAATTCTGCTGCCCACCAGCGACGCGATGCTCGCGTTCATCGCCTCGGGTCTTCTGACGCATCCCGAAATGGTGGGATTGAATCCGGAGTATCTGCACGAATTGATGTGGGGCGGCGCGCCGCGAGCCGCATTGGCTCGAGCGTTGCTCGCCCGCAAGCTATTTCACTTCGATATCAACGACGGCTATCGGCTGAAACATGACGTGGACATTGGCGTTGGCCTGGTGAACCCGCTCGACTGGCTGAACGTGTTGGTGCTGCTCCGCAGTCACGGCTACGACGGCCCGTTCAATCTGGATTACAAGCCTCCGCGCACCACCAGCCAGTTCGGCGTTTTCGAAGTGAGTTTCCCGACCGCGGTTGACCGCTTCATTACGCTTTGGGAAATGGCGGGCGAAGCGATCTCGGACCCGATCATCAAAGAGGCTACCGACGCGCTCAAGGCCGGTGGAAGCACGGCCGATCCGCACGACGCCGAAGCCCTGACCCGCGCCAATCAGGAACTGCTGACCCTGCACGAGCTGATCGCGCACCGGCTGGTACAGATTCTACTCGGACTGCACCGCGGCCGTACGTTCGACGCCACATGAATACTGAACGCGTCATTTCGCTGAGTCCGGTTGATCTGTCGATCATCGCGATCTACTTCCTCGCCGTGCTGGCGATCGGGTTCTATTTGAAGCGGTTCGCCAGGAGCGGCGAAGATTTCTTCCTGGCCGGCCGCGAAATGACCGCGTGGGTCGCCGGG
>JBGPHB010000479.1:0-4807 GCA_041484155.1 Bryobacteraceae bacterium | reverse complement strand
TTCCTCATAAAACGCATTCCTTTTCCGGTCCGTGTCATAACGCGACCGAGGAAGTGAAATCCGCATCGTGAGGAGCTTCGCCGGATTGAATCCAGGATCGACCCCGCGCAGATGAGCCACACTCTCGATCAGTAGCGCGGCGCCGATCAGCAAGATTACCGAGAGCGCCACCTGTCCCACCACCAGCACACTGCGGACGCGAGGCTTCCGCGCTCCTGTCGTTGCCGTTTCGCGCAAGACCCCTATCAGATCGGGCCGAGACGCGCCGAGGGCGGGTATCAAGCCGAACAGCACGCCGGTCACGGTGGAAAGACCCGCGCCGAACAAGAGCACTGCTCCATCCAGGTGGACTTCTCCTGCTCGCGGTAAATTGAGGGCTGTCAGGTTGCGAATCCACTGCAAACTCCAGGTCGCGAGCAGCACGCCCACACCGCCTCCCACAATGGACAGCAGGACGCTTTCCCCTAGCACTTGCCCGATGAGGCGGGTGCGCGCCGCTCCCAGCGCCACGCGCAGAGCGAACTCCTTGGAACGAGATGCCGCGCGCGCCAACAGCAGGCTCGCCAGGTTGGCGCACGCGATCAGCAATACGAAGCCCACGGCGCCGAACAGGATCCAAAGCATCGAGCGAACATTCGCGACCAGCTCGTCCTTGATCGGCGTTACCTGGTCTGGCGTCTTCGCCTTAGCATCCAGCATGGTGGGATGGGCCGCGGCGTATTGACGGCGAATCACGGCCATTTCGGCGCTGGCATGTTCGAGGCTGAACTCGGGCTTCAGCCGGCCAAATACAGTTAAGAAGGGGCTCAGAGGTCGGGACTTCGGGGGCATCGCCGGCCATTCCGACGGCCCGGTCATCCACACGTCCAAGCCGGGAAACGGAAACTGGAAGTGCGGCGGCAGAACACCGATGATCGTGACTTGTCCCGATGCAAGATTGGCGGTTTTGCCGGCGATTTGCGAATCTCCCGCGAACCGGCGCTCCCATAGCTCGGCGCTGATCATCGCCACGGGTGCGTCGGCCGGGGAATCCTCCTCGGGACGAAAGCTGCGTCCTTGAACTGGATCAACTCCGAGGATGCGAACAAAATTTGCCGATACGTGGGTGCCCTTGATGACCTCCGGCTCTGCTCCGCCCAGCAGCGTGAGATTTTCCGGACCAGTGAACGCAGCGACCTCGGTGAGGGCGTGTGCGCTGGTCTTGATCTGCTCAAACCGCGTGGGCGTGGCCCCGCCCGAAATCTGAACCAGCCTGTCCGGATCGCGATAGTTCAGCGGCTTCAGCAGGACGGAGCGAATCACGGTGAAAAGCGCCGTGTTCGTGCCAATGCCGATGCCCATCGTGAGTACCGCCGTCAGAGCGAACGCCGGCCTTTGCAGCATGATTCTCAGCGCATAGAGGCTCATACCTACAGGTCTTACCATAGCCTTGACGATTGTCGATGATCTAGGTACTCTGGTTTTCAGTGCCGAAGCCATCCGACCTGCTGCAAGGAACGCTCGACTTGCTGATCCTCAAAGCGCTCGCCCGCGAGCCTATCCACGGTTGGGGGATCTCCAAGCGCATCCTGCAACTTTCGGACGAAGTTCTGTCGGTCCAGCAGGGTTCGCTCTATCCCGCTCTTCACCGGCTCGAACAGCAGGGCTGGATTGCCGCCGAGTGGAAAGATACGGAACTCGGCCGCAATGCGAAGTTCTATTCGCTGACGCGTGAGGGCAAGCAGCAACTCGAGCGCGAGCTGGTAAGCTGGCGCCGGCTCTCCTCGGCAGTAGGGCTGCTCCTCAAGAGGGCCTGATCCGCATGCCCCCCGCCCGGCTTCTCCGCGTTGCCTTTCAGCGCCTGCGGTCGCTATCGCGGAAGGACAAAATGGATGCGGAGCTTGAGAAGGAACTCGCGTTCCTCTTCGAGCAGCTAGTGAAGGAGAACACGGCCGACGGCATGGCTCCCGACGAAGCTCGGAAGGCAGCGAGCCGGACGCTCGGCAACTTCGCGCTTCTAGAGGAGCAGTGCCGGGACCAGCGCCGTGTTTCCTGGTTGCACGATCTGTGGCAGGACGCGCTCTACGGCCTGCGCATGCTGCGCAATCACCCCGGATTCACGGCGATTGCCGTGGGTTCGCTGGCTTTGGGTATCGGCGCCAACACCGCGGTTTTGGGTGCAATCGACAGCGTGCTGCTCGGAAGCCTGCCGTTCCCAAATGCCAGCCGGCTGGTGCTCATCCACACGTTTCCTCTCGACGATGCGCGGCAGAACAACAGCGCTTCCCTGCCCGACTACCTGGCCTGGAAGGATCAGTGCCACGTGTTTGAGGCCATGGGCGCATCGCTCAACGACCAGAGAGATTTTGGCGCCGAGGAGGATGGAACTCCCGCCGAGAGAATCGCGGGGCAAGGCTTCTCTCCGGACTTGTTTCAGACGCTCGGCGTCCAGCCGATGCTGGGCCGCGTTTTCACGGACGCCGAAGATCTGATCGACCATCAGGCGCCGGTGGTGGTCATTAGTCATCGGCTGTGGCAACAGCGTTTTGGCGCGGACCCGAACATCCTGAACAAACAGGTGCGCCTGAACGGCGTCACTACCGCCATCATCGGCGTGATGCCTCCCGATTTCCGGTACTCGGATGGAACCAAGGAATACTGGGTGCCGCTGCCTATGAACCGGTTACAGTTGCAGGGCTCCGCGCGCTACTTCGTGGTCGTGGCGCGCCTGAAGGCCGGAGCAACACTGGCGGAAGCGCAGGCCGACTTGGACGCTGTCGCCGCCCGGCTTGCCAAGGATTTTCCGGACCGTCACAAAGGATGGGGCGTGCGCGTGCAAACGCTGCATGACTCATTATTCGGATGGACCAAGGAGCCCCTGTTCACGCTTCAAGCCGCGGTGGCATTGGTTCTGTTGATCGCCTGCGCCAACGTCGCCGGATTGCTGGTGGCGCGCGGCGCCGTCCGCACGCCGGAGATGGCGATGCGAGTGGCGCTCGGGGCGGGACGCGGGCGCATCGTCCGCCAACTGCTGACTGAGAGCGTGCTCCTTTCGGTTGCCGGCGGCGCGTTGGGCATTTTGGTGTCTTGGTGGGGACTGCGCGGCTTAGTGGCGCTGGGGCCGCCGCCCGGTTCTCCTCGCATTGGCGAAATCGACCTCAGCTTTCGCATGCTCTCCGTGTCGGCGCTCCTTTCGGTGGTCACGGGCTTGGTTTTCGGAGTGCTTCCCGCGCTGGACTCGTCTCGCGCGCGGACGCGTTCGAGCCGGCATCGTCTGCGGGGAGCGCTGGTGGCCGCGCAAATCGCCTTGGCGCTCGTACTGCTGGCCGGCTCGGGGCTCATGATGAAGAGCTTCCTTCGACTGTCGGGACGCGAGTTGAATTTCGATCCGCAGGGCCTGTTGACGTTCGAGGTTCGCATTCCCTCGCAAGAATACACGCGCAACCTGGGATCGTATCGCGGTTTTCCGTATCACACGGTCAGCCCGCCACCGTCGCGCACCATGGAACGGATTTACAACAGGCTGCGAGCGTTGCCCGGCGCCGAGTCGGTAGCCGGCACCTCCTACGTTCCCGTGAACAGCCTGATCCTGCCCGTCCTGAACGCCACTCTCGAAGACCACCATGCGCTCAGCGCGGCGTACTTTCTGGTCACGCCGAACTTCTTCGCCACTTTGAAGACCCCGCTGATTCGCGGGCGCGACTTTGACGATCGGGATACCTTGTCTCGACCTTGGGTGGCAGTGATCAATGAGACCACGGCTCGCCGCTTCTGGCCGGGACAAGATCCGATTGGAAAGCGTTTCACTCTGGATGTCGTTCCTGAGGAACAGCCGCGCGAAGTGATCGGAGTGGTGCGCGATATTCCGACCCAAAGTCAAGACCCCGACCCGGCGCCGGTGATCTATGCGTCGTATCTCCAGCAGCCCGCGCGGTATCGGGGGCCCTTCGGCAACATGTTCGGACAGATGACGTTCGTGCTGCGTACCGGAAATCCATTGGCCCTGCTGGCGGAGGCGCGCAGGGCGGTGGCGGAAGTCGATCCCGACCGTCCGCTGGCGAACATTGCGACCATGCAGCGGCAGTTCGGCGGGTTCATGCGGGAACGCGGCTACTATGTGCTGGTGCTCGGCGTGTTCGCCTTCGCGGCAACGCTTCTGGCGGCCATTGGTATTTATGGCGTGATGGCGTATTCGGTAGCGCAGCGGACCCACGAAATAGGCATCCGCATGGCTCTGGGGGCCAGCGCGCGCGAAGTCGTCAAGCTTGTAGGCCGGCGGGCGCTGTTGCTCATCTCAGCCGGCTTGGTTCTCGGCCTGGCCGGATCACTGGCTCTCACGCGGCTGATCGCTTCACAATTGTGGGGCGTAACGCCGACCGATCCGGCGACGTTCGCGGCAGTGTCACTGCTGTTGGCGGTGGTTGCCCTACTGGCGTGCTTCGTTCCCGCCCGGCGCGCGATTCGAGTGGATCCGACGGTGGCGCTGCGCAGTGAGTAAGCGATACGGCAATGAGTTGACTCTGCGGGATGCGCGGCAGCGGTACTCTGAGAACCGCGGTTTTGGAGACAAGCTCAAGGCCGGCCCCATCGCGCTCTATTTCCCCAACACCAAGGCTCGTGTCCGGGCGGTGAAGCTGCACGACCTGCACCACGTACTCACCGAGTACGACACGACGTGGAGAGGTGAGGCGGAAATCGGGGCGTGGCTCATCAACCTAAGCGCGCTCGCCGTGGGCCTGGCGATTGCGCCGCGCCCGGTCTATCGCGCGTTATGCGCGGGCGGCGCACTGGGAATTACTACGCGGGGCAGTTTGAAGAGAGCCTCCTT
>JBGPHB010000478.1:0-4807 GCA_041484155.1 Bryobacteraceae bacterium | reverse complement strand
CATCTTTACCTTGCTCTCGATGATTTACGTGAGTTTCGCTACGGCGCATGAGCATTAATATGGCATGATCGCCGCCGAGTGTGAGCCGCCGGCCCCCCAGGACCGGATTGGCACCACCTCCTCGGCGGACACTTAATACAAAGGAAGATACACAATGCGTACACGAATGTTGTTTTTCGTTTTTGCGGTACTGCTGCTGGCGGTGAGCCCGGTGTTCGCCCAGGGCGCCAATGGCAGCGACCAGAGCGGATTGAAAACCATCGGCTATGTGGTCGGCATGGGCATAGCCTCGGGCCTCTGCGGAATAGGGCAGGGCAGGGCAGCCGGCGGAGCCGCGGAAGCCATCGCCCGCAACCCCGGAGCGAATGCGAACATCCGCCTGGCTCTGCTTCTGGGCCTGGCCTTCATCGAGTCTCTGGCCATTTACACGCTGGTAGTCGTCTTCTTGAAGTAACCGGTGGGGGCCGGCTTGAAGCCGGCCCTACTCCACATGAAACTCCACGGCATTTTCCCTCCCATCACGACGCCGTTCGACCACAACGGCAACCTCTACGAGGTTAAAGTCCGGCACAACATCGAGAAATACAATCAGACCGCGCTGGCCGGATACGTCGTGTGCGGATCGACCGGGGAAAGCGTCTTCCTCTCCAGTGACGAAAAGCTCCGCCTCTGCCAGTTGGTGGCCGAACACTCCGCGCCCGGAAAACTGCTGATCGCCGGGACCGGCGCCGAGAGCGTCCACGAAACGCTAGAGCTGACCAATCGCGCCGCCGGGTACGGTTATCACGCGGCGCTGATCCGCACTCCCAGCTACTACAAGAGCGTAATGACCACCCCCGAAATGCAGATGCTCTTTTTTCGGGCGGTAGCGGATCAATCCAAGATTCCGATCCTGCTCTACAATTTTCCCCAGGTCACCGGCGTTGACCTCGCCCCGGAAACGATCGCCGAACTATCGCACCATCCCAACATCGCCGGCATGAAGGAGAGTTCAGGCAACGTGGAAAAGGTGCGGCGCGTGGTCAAGGAAGTGAAGCCCGGATTTCAGGTAACGGTGGGCGTGGTGCAGGCCCTCTCCGATTCTTTGGCGGCAGGCGCAGTCGGCGGAATCAATGCCTTCGCGTGCGTAGCGCCCTACGCGACCATCTGCATCTGGGAAGCCCACCGGACGCGGGAAACCGACGCCGCGCTCGATTGGCAAACGCGCATCCGAACAGCCGCCGATTCCGTCACCACCAAGCACGGCATCCCCGGCCTCAAGTACGCCATGGATCTGAACGGATACTACGGAGGCCCGCCCCGCCTTCCCTTTACCGTGATCAAGCCGGAAGCCTGCAAAGAAATAGAGCAGGCCTTCGAAGGAATCAAAGGGTAACGCAGGCCCCGGCCTGCCAGCGTTTCATATAATAGAAGTTGCTATGGTTCGCGGATTAGCTATCTTCGCTTCAGCGCTGCTCTGGGCACAGGCTCCCGATCCTTCGAACGGATCGGCAATCGCTCCAGACCCCGACGTCGAGTTCCTCTGCCCGATGGACAAGGATATTCGGTCCAAGACCCCTGGCAACTGTTCGCGTTGCGGGATGAAGCTGGTAGCCGGCCTCCCCGATCCGCACGAGTTCCCGGTGCGCATCACCACCAAGCCTCGGGTACTCAAAGCCGGAGAAGACATCCGCTTCACGTTCGGTATCGAGGACCCGGACACGCACAAGCCCGTGCGCGATTTCGAAATCGTCCATGAGAAGCTCTATCACTTATTCGTGGTCAGCCAGGACATGAAGTTCTTCATCCACACTCATCCGGAATTGCAACCCGACGCGAGCTTCCAGCTTGGCCTGCGCTTGCCCAAGCCCGGCCTCTACCGCGTGCTGAGCGACTTTTATCCCAAGGGCGCCACTCCCCAATTGATCGCCAGTACGCTAATGGTCCCCGGAGCAGGCTTCAAGCTGGCCCCCGCCAAGCTCGAAGTCGACGTTAAACCACAGCATTCCGAGAACGTCGACACGGAGCTAGTGACCGAGCCGCCCCAGCCCATCGTCGGCGAGAAGACCCTGATGTTCTTCCGGCTGAAGCCGAACGATAGCATCGAGCCGTACCTGGGCGCGATGGCGCACATGCTGGTGGCAAGTTCCGACCTGATCGACATGATCCACAGCCACCCCTTTCTGGTCACTGACGCGAACGACGGCTCCTACAAACAAATCCAGTTCAACATGATTTTCCCCCGCACCGGCGTGCACCGCGTATGGGTGCAGTTCCAGCGCAAGGGAGTGGTGAACACCGTGGCTTTCAACGTTCCAGTCAATGAGCTGAGGTAGTTGCATGGAAGCTGCCGGCCCCGCGTACTTGGAGATTATCGACTTCATCGCAACCGGCACGACACCAGAGACTGTTGCGAACTATCGGCCATCCCGCGAGGTACAACAACGCGTGGCCGAACTCATCGCTCGCGAGAAAGACGAGTCGTTGACTCCGGAGGAAAAGTCGGAGTTGGATCACTTCGTCGAGTTGGAGCACATCCTCAGGATGGCCAAGGCTCGCGCCCTCCAATTCCTTTCGGGTGGCTGACCAGCCGGGCGCGGCCGACCGCCGCATCGTCGCGTCACGCGCTGGAGAGCGGTGTGAGTATTGTCTGATCTCCGAAGACGTTGCCGGGTTTCCGCACGAAGTGGATCATATTGTCAGTCGAAAGCATGGGGGATCCTCCAAACTGGCAATCTAGCCTATTGTTGTATGATCTGCAATCGCAACAAGGGATCCGACATTGCATCTCGCCATTGGTCCGGACAGCTCGTCCGTCTCTTCGATCCTCGTCAGGATGATTGGAAGGACCACTTTCTCCTCAACGGCGGAGTCATCGAACCGCTCACGCCGATTGGTGAGGTTACGGCTAGGCTCCTCCGGTTTAACGCAGCGGAGCGCGTCGTCGAGCGTCGTCTGCTCCAATCGCTCGGGCGCTACCCGTTGCGTTCCGCCAATGGATGATTGCCAGACCTAACGCGCGAGGGGCCAGAACACCTCAGTCTTCCAATCCTTCGGATCAGGATAGTCCGTCGGATCGGTGACATAAGACTCCCAGGGCGCTCCCGCGGCAACGAGCCCTTGGGCCTCGATCCATTCTTGCAGTGCGGCGTAAGCGTCGACGAGCTTGTCGTACATCCCCGTGTGAGTCGTGAACGCCGCCGGCCCGCCTGGCAACGTTTCCGCGACCACGCCGCCCTCGCCTGAGGTCTGAGTCCACGCGGGGTCGATCTGATTTGCATCTTGTCCCGACGCAGCGACCCGCATCCCGGCCTCGATGGTCATCAACCCCAGCCCCGGTTCGGGATACCGCGTGAATGGCAGCCCGCTCAGCGCGATGCCGTTCTGCTGCGCGTACTGAAAGACGTGCGGGAGCATCTGCCCTATCGCCGTTGCGATTTCGGACCGCTTGACCCGTCGCCGCACGATCAGCACAGGCTGCGGCGAAAGCTCCTTCTTCACGATCGAATACGTCATGTCGTTTCTGTGTGTCCTTCCGTCCTCGCTGAGATGATAAAGCCCGACGCACGGGCCGATTCTGCCGACGGCCGAGGCATGGTCGCCAGCCTGAGTCGCGTCTGCGCCTGTAACGAAGCCGCGCTCGCGATACGCGCTCGGCGCCATCCCGAAGCGCCGTCGAAACGCCCGGCTGAAAACCTCATGGCTCTGGAAGCCGCAGGATAGCGCCACATCCAGCACCGAATCATCGCCGGTGAGGAGCATCACAGCGGCGCGCCCCAGCCGGAGCCGCGACGTGAACTGTTTGGGGGTCTCGCCGGCGGCGGCGGAAAAGACCCGATGCAAATGATACGGCGACAGACCGGCTTGGGCGGCAAGCGCTACCAACGACACGTCGTCATCGAGATGGGCGGCGGCGTAAGCCAAAATCGGCTGCACCTGTCTGAGCGCCATTGCCATGTACTTCAGACTTTAACGCAGAGGCCTCCCCGGTTTCTTGACCTTTCTTGCGGATGCGCAATATCGCCAACCAGCCAGACTAACATCGGATCGTTTTTCGCTTCCTGCCGATCCGGCCGGCCGTCTCGATCTTCTCGATGTACGCGGTGGCGAGCGGCACCTTGCACGCCGTCCCGCCCATGTCCACCGAAACGGCGCCTATCTGCTGGGCCGATGCCTTCGCTTGTCTCAACAGGGGCTTCACGCAAGATCCGACAGCGATCACAAAACCATTCATCGTCAACCGGACCCGGTTCGGCGCGCTGCGAACTCCTCTAACGACCGTGCCGAGAAGGTCTTCGATTTCGGCCAGCTTCAAAGCCTCGTCCTCTTTGGTGGCGACGAGCCCGGCATACGTGCACCAACCAGAAGACGCGATGTGTTCCTTCTTCGACTGGATCCATCTCACGGCCAGATCGCTGGCATGCGGATTCTCAACCGCCACCCAGGGGACCGTGTACTCGGAAATCATCGGCATATGCGCCGCTCCCTCGGCCCACCCATCCAACTGTTTCTTTGTCATTTGCGATCCGTCCGCCACTAGCCCGGCCAGGTACATCGCATCCAGGTTGCCCGTCTGGTAGAGATCGCAGGCGAGCGCCTGTTCTCCTTTGATGGCCTTCGCGATGACCTTGAGGTCCGCGATCGACACGCCGAACGTTCGCTCCACAGGCATCCCGTGGCGCGCATAGATGTTGCGCCCCTTCTCACTGCCCTTGGTTTTCAACTCGGCCATGATGGATTTTACGGTAGGCATGATCAAGCGATTGCCCGTCCCGCGCGTTCTGGACGAGGATCATCTGTCTTGGTCCGCTTCACGCAAAGCATCCCT
>JBGPHB010000477.1:0-4818 GCA_041484155.1 Bryobacteraceae bacterium | reverse complement strand
GCCGCCGTAATCTTGACCTTCACGATGGTCATGCCGACCATTCCAGTGGCGGCGATGGTCGCATCCGGTTTCACTGCCACCGAACCGAACGTTACGGTAACGGGATCGACCACCGAGTATGCGGGCGTAGCCGGCGCCGGAAAACCGTCCGGAATCTGGCGGTCGTAGGGTCCAAAGCCGGTACCGTAAATGGAGATCACCTCATTGCGGCGCGCGGGGCTGGCAGCCGTGACCACCGTCCCATCCTGATGCAACGCGAGCGCCAGCGGCTGGTCAGTGGAAGTGTTCGGCAGCGTAAAGATCGCTGGTGCTTCGCGCGATACCGTGAACGTTCCCGTCACGTCCGGCTGTCCCAGGGAATGCACCTTGAGGGTGTAATCCCCGCTCACGAGTTCCCATGGCACTTGGGCCGCGATCTGATCCGGGGAAACGAACAGCAGCGGCAGGAATTGACCGTTCACGTCGACGGTCACGTCACCGATGGCCTGCGCGAGAGGATTCGAAGGGCCGACCTGGAAAGCCGGCGCCAGACTCTGGCCGTAAATCGCAATGATCGAGCCCAGTCCGACCGAGCCATCCGGCGTCGGTCCCGCGGCGGTTTGAATTCCAGCCGTGGGAATGAACGGGACGCTCGAGAGATCCGCAATCACGGCGTGCGGGCCGATCATGGTCAGGGTGCCGGTCGCGAACGGGCCGGCGAGATCGCCTTCCCAGCGGAGGAACTTAAATCCGCTGTTCGGCGTTGCCGTGATCGTCACCGGTGTGCCGGACGCATAAAAGCCGTCGGGTGACGCTGGGCTGGTCTTAAATCCCGCCGAGTTCGCCGGATATGACGAAGTGCTCAGCAGGTAGGAGGTCTGATAGTTCGCCGCCAGCGTGAGCGTGTCCTGGCTGACATCCACCTTGCGGGATACGGCGGTGTTCCCATCGCTCCAGGAGACGAAGTCGAAGCGCGCGGTCGACGTGGAGGGGACCGATGCCGGGATGGTCACCAGAACCTGCGATCCGGTCCCTTTGTTGAGCACACAGGGGGTCGAGCAAGTGTTTCCGTCGATGGTAAACGTCAGACCCGCGGGATTGCTGGTTACCTGCGCCTGGGCCAACACGGTGTAATTGGCGGTGAGGGCCAGGCCGCTTGCAGGAACGGTGATGGTCTGCGCGGCGGTGCCGTCGTTGGACCACTTTGAAAACACCCACGCGCGGCCATGCGAATCCGTTTGCTGGGCCGGCGCCGTTACTTGGTGGGTCTCGCCGACGCCCCAGATCACGTTGAACGGCGACAAGATCGTCTGACCGTCGATCTGCAGTTTCAAGCCCGGCTGAGCCGTGAAGATGCTGGTATGCACGCCCGGGTTGAAGTTCGCGACCACATTATCCGGTGCGTTGGTGTTGTAGTCGGCCGTGTAGGTGCTGTTTTGCCCCTGGCCGTTGCTGAATCCCGTAAAGACCCAGTAATTGCCGGCCTGGTCCATTTGCGGTGTGTTCGCGCCCATCTGATGCTTGGATCCCGGCAGAAAATCGAACTGGCCGATGCACAGAGGCAGGAACCCGTAGGGAGGTCCCGGCGGAAGACGCGTGAAATCGGGCGCGCAACTGCCGTTTGTGGTGGACGAGCCGGTCGGCGGCGTCTGAATCGGGCTGCGATCCACCAGCAGGGTCAACCCCATAGGATTGGTGACCAGTTGGAGGCGCTTGGCAATGGAGAACTGAGGCGTGATAATCGCTGGCGAGCTCACGTTGAAGGTGGATATAAAAAGCGTGGACGGGTTGCCGTTGACGTTCCAGCCGTAGAAGACCCAGCCGGGGTAGGGAAATGCGTTGAGGGTGTGTACGCCGGCGGTCAGGTAATAATCCGTTGTGTTGGCGACGCAGGCTCCGTCGAAATAGACGATGCCGTAGACCAGGCCCACCTGCAGCGACGGGTCCGTCGGGGCGCCCCCGCAATTCGAGTTCGCGATGGACGCGCCAAAACTGATCTGGACGTGATACAGCACCGTTACGTTGGCAATCAGCGATTTGAGCGAAGAATCGGCGGTGATGGTCAGGTCCTGCAAACTCGCGGGAGCCAACAGGCCATTGGGTTCTGTCCAGCCGCCGAAAACATAACGGATGTTGTCGAACGAGGCGCTCTGGTAGTTGGTGGGGCTGCCGCTCGCATTCACCGACAGCAGGAATTGGACGATGTGCTTGCTCCCGACGGGCCATTGGAACGACTGGTTCGACGTGTACCCGTTTCCATCCACGAAGAACACAGGACCGTTCAAGTTGGTGCCGATTGTGACAGAAGTCAGGGTTTGTGCGGAGAGACCGCCGCAAACCACTAAACCACTCAACATCAACAATTTAATGTGTTTCATGAGTCGAAATCACACTTCTCCGTCACCGGCTTTGGAGCCGTCATATAGAACTATGGGACACATAGTCCCAAAGGGTAATCGGCAGGCTTTCGGGTAAGCTTTAGCGGCCGCGCCCTCCAACGCTGGCGGCGCGGTTTTGTCGTACGTTTACAGCACCCCGCAAACCCCGCCCGTCAGGGCGGGGTCTGGAGTTTCTACATCTGTGAAACAGAACCCCGCCCTAACGGGCAGGGCTTGCGCGGTGTTGTAGACGTACGATAAAGCCCCGCCCGTCAGGGCGGGGTTACTAACGGCTTTCAGCCGGCAGTGTTTTCAGTGCGTTTAACAGAAGAACGCGGCACAAACCGACGATGGTAGCGCGTTGTGGTACGATCGTTTTCACTTAGGTGTCTTGATGCGTATCCCGTCCATCCGTTAAGTCCCGGCTCACCGGGCATCCTTGCGCTGGCAATCGCCGGCGAATCCATCCACTAATTTGGCGAGGGAGAAGTGTCTCCGGAAAGGTATGTATGCACCGGGTAACGCGCGTGTGGCGCTTTCTGGAAGAAGCGCTCGGCGGGACGGAACAGGATTTCACGGAGGGCAGCCTCACCCGAGGGATTACGCTGCTGGCGATCCCGACCGTTCTGGAGATGGCGATGGAGTCCACCTTCGGCCTGGTCGACGGGCTGTGGGTCGCCAGACTCGGCGCGGATGCGCTTGCCGCGGTGGGACTCACCGAAGCACTGGTGATCCTGATCTTCACGATTGCGCTCGGGCTCAGCATGGCGGCGACGGCCACGGTCTCGCGCCGGATTGGAGAGAAGGATCCCGAAGGAGCGGCGATCGCGGCGGTACAGGCAATCGGTTTCGGCGCCGTGATCTCGATGGCGACCGGAGTCGCGGGTGCGTTCTACGCCCGGCGTTTGTTGGGGTTGATGAATGCATCGCCGGGGGTCATCGCAACCGGCTCGACCTATGCTGCCGTGATGTTGGGCGGCAATGCGAGCATCCTGCTGCTCTTCCTGACCAACGGTGTGGTTCGCGGCTCGGGCGACGCGGCGGTGGCGATGCGAGTGCTCGGTTTAGCGAACCTGATCAACCTGGTGCTCGACCCGTGCCTCATCTACGGCTGGGGTTTCTTTCCAAAGCTCGGCGTGCTGGGGGCGGCGGTGGCGACCACCACCGGGCGCAGCATCGGCGTGCTGTATCAAATCTGGGTCCTCTTCGGCGGGCGCGGTCGAGTGACGGTTTGCCGCCGGCACCTGCGTGTGGATTGGCCGGTGATGGGGCGGCTTCTGCGCGTTTCGGTACCCGCTATGCTTCAGTACTTCGTGGCGACCGCCAGTTGGATCAGTCTGGCGCGGATCAACGCATTGTTCGGGAGCGCGGCGGTGGCCGGCTACACTGTGGGGTTGCGAATCATCCTGTTTGCGATCTTGCCGTCGTGGGGAATCAGCAGCGCCGCCGCGACGCTGGTCGGTCAAAACCCAGGCGCCAAGCGGCCGGAGCGGTCTGAACACGCCGTGTGGCTGGCCGGAGCGTACAACATGGCTTTCTTGACGGCCGTTGGCGTCGCGCTGTTCTTGCTCGCTGGAATCATCGTCCGCCGGTTTACCGACGACCCGGCGGTCGCGCCGATTGCGGTAACTTGCCTCCAGTACGTCACCCTCGGGTACCCGTTTTATGCCTGGGGAATGGTCATGGAGCAGGCGTTCAACGGCGCAGGAGACACGTCGACACCGACCTGGATCAATCTATTCTGCTATTGGATGTTGCAGATTCCCCTCGCGTGGTGGCTGGCGCGATCGGTTGGCTTCGGCCCGCGCGGCGTTTACGTGGGGATCTGCGGAGCGGAGTCGGTTCTGGTGGTCGTTTCGGTGATCATGTTCCGGCGGGGAAGATGGAAGAGCGTCAGCGTGTGAGCCAATCGGGAATGTGTATACTTGATGGATAGGATACACATCGATGCGCACGAATATCGTGATTGATGACAAGCTCATGCGGGACACGCTCCGCGCAACCGGCCTGAAAACCAAGCGCGAGGCGGTTGAACTTGGCTTGAGGACCTTGTTGCGGCTAAGAGGGCAGGCGAAGATCCGCCGGCTCCGGGGCAAACTTGAGTGGCAGGGCGATCTGAACGCGATGAGGACCGATCATTGATTCTCGTCGATTCCAGCGTCTGGATCGATTACTTTCGGGGAGCGATTACGGCGCAGACCGAGAAACTCGACAGGCTGCTTGGACAAGAACCCCTGGCAATCGGCGACCTGATTCTGGCGGAGGTTCTGCAGGGCTTCAGTGACGAACGAGACTTCAACGAAGCATTGAAACTGTTGACGTCGTTAACTGTCGTAGTGTTGGGTGGAGAGGAAATCGCGATCCAGGCGGCAAGAAACTTCAGAGTGCTGCGCAATCTCGGTGTTGCGCTCGGTTACAGCCTGCTCGCCTATGACGGCTGTCTGAGGGGCTTGAACAAGCT
>JBGPHB010000476.1:0-4820 GCA_041484155.1 Bryobacteraceae bacterium | reverse complement strand
CTGGATTTCATGATCAGGCTCCTCTCTCAAATTCTACTCAATTAGAAAGCGCTTCGTTTCGCGCAGGAAGATTTCGAGCTGGTCGTGATGCAGCCAATGCCCGGCCCGGTCTACTTTCACGACGCGACGGTTGGCGATGTCCCGCGTGAGCGGATCTGTGTCCGGATCCTGGGCGAAACTCTGCCGGCCCCAAAACAGAAGGCATGGGCAAGCGATCTGCCGCAGCACTTGCGCGGCTTCGTCCAGATTCGCTCCGTAGGGAGGGAACACGCGCGCGTAGTTATCGAACTTCCAGATCATGGACCCATCCGAATTCCAGTTGGTGCCGTGCAGCGTCAAGTGCTCGGCGACTTCGTCCGTCAGAAAAGGATTCGCCTCCTTCATCCGCGCCACCGCCGCCGACAGGTTGGGATAACTGTGCGGCACCCGTTGTTCCAATTTGCGGACGGCCTCCATCCACTCGCGGAGCCGCTCCGATGCCGGCCGGTGCACGCGGTGATTCGGAGGCGGCCCCAGCCCCTCAATCGCGACCACTTTCTTCAACCGGTCCGGATAAATGCCGGCGTACAGCAGCGCCAGAATCCCTCCCAGCGAATGCCCGACAATGGTCACGGGAAACGCGTTGATCAGGTCCGCGAGACCGGAGAGATCCAGGACATGTTCGGCCACGCTGTACGCCGCTCCGGGCGCCCACGCGCTGTTGCCGTGTCCTCGCAAGTCGATCGCATAGACGTGATAGTCTTTACGCAGCGCTTTGGCCACCCAGTCCCAGCTCCGGGCGTGATCGAGTCCGCCGTGCACCAGAATCAGAGCCGGCTTGCCATTCGTCCCCCAATCCCAGAACTGCAGCTTCAAACGGTCCGAGTAAAAGAAGTGCGAGACAGGTTCCAAGTCAGTCATCCTTTTTCCTCCGGAGCGCCTTGCAGCGAGCACTTCAGCGACGCCAGCCGGTACGCCTCGATCAGCGCCCCACCCGCGGGTCCGTATACTGGCGCGGCCACTCGATTTCCTTCTTCCAGCTCCACCAGCATCCTGAATCGTTCGAGCACGATCGCACTGCGAAACACGCCGCCGATGTAGGACACGGTCACTGGTTCCCCGGGTTGAAACAATTGCCCTCGCACCGCCGCGGCGAAGGTGGCCAGCGCCTGAGCCGCGCCGGTGAGGATATCGCGCGCCACCGGGTCGCCCGCCCGCGCCGCGTCGTCCACCAGCTTAGCGAAAGACGCCACACGAGCCCGCGGATACTCGGCCGTATAGAACCGGTGCAACAGATCGTTCGCATCGCGCGCACCCGCGGCTTCGGTCAGCGCCGCGGCCAGCGACGTCCTGGTCCCCCAGCCTTCCTCGTGCCGCAGCGCCGCACGGACCGCCTGGCGTACCAGGTCGAACCCTCCTCCCTCGTCACCGAATGCGTAGCCCCAGCCGCCGGCGCGCGCGGTCCGCCCTTCGGCGTTGCTGCCAAAAGCGATCGATCCCGTTCCCGCGATCGTGACCAGGCCCGGCTCGCCGGCTGTCGCCCCGACCAGCGCAATGAACGCGTCGTGAGTGAACGCAAAAACCTTCGAGCTCACAACCTGCCTTGCCAGGGCTTCCTTGCCGGCGGGACCTCCGCTGAACCCCAGGCAAGCGGTCTCGAAGGTGGTCTGCTGTACCCCCGACTGCTCCAGCGCCGCCCGGACGGAGCCGCCGACCGCTCCCGCCTGGCCGCACGGCCCTCCGCGGCCGACGCCCAATACTCGTCCCGTTTCATCACCGACCAGCGCGGTGGTGCTCGACTGTCCTCCGTCCAGCCCGAGGAATAGTCTGGTCACGGCGCCACCTGGTACAACGTTGCCCCGGGAACCGTCGCTACCACCGTCAATCCCCACGACTCCGCCTCGCGCCGAAAATCGCCGGCGCCAAGATCGTCGTCTTGGATCATCAGGTAGTGCACGCCTCTGGCCTGCATCTCGTACGTCGCGGAGCGGCGCATGACGGCCCGCACGTGCAGCGGACGTTCGTCGGGACTGTCGGCTACTTTGACCCACCGGCCTTGGGGGTCCATCGTCTCCACTTGTAAACGAATCGGACCCTGGTTCTCGTGGGAGCTTTCCACGCGCACTTCGTCCACCGCTTCCATGCGCCCGAAGTCGGCGTCGAGGTACATCCCCGGTGCGGGCGCTTCCGCGCTCTTCCAGCGGGTCACGGGCGAATTGTCGAACGCCAGTTGCACCTCCCAAGGGTTCGGAAAGGCGCGCAGGCGCCAGACGGGTGTTCGTGGTAACTCGACACCGCCGTCCAGGAATCGCAGCTCGTGTACACTCCATTCCGGCAAGCTCTTGGCGCGGGCCGTTTGCAACAACCTCACGCGTCTCATGCTGCGCTCTGGAAACCGGAACACGAACGTCCGTGACGGCTGAAGTTCCTCCATCCAGCCGGTATACAGGCTGTCGGCCAGCATCGCATTGAAGGATGCCTGAAAGCTCACCAGTACGTCGCGCGAAGTATACACCTGCGAGAACCCGTTGAGGCTGAGCACCCGTTCTCCGGGCGGAACATGGTCTTCGACCATCCGCGCCATCGGATAAGTACCGAGGCTCGCGCGCAGATAAACATCTTCCGGTATCCGCCTCAATGCCGCCTGCAAAGGAAAGCTGTCGATCCGCCAGGCGTATCGGTTCGCATAACGAGGCACCATCTGCGGCCACGATGCGAGCGTATGAAATACCACCAGGAGGGCCAGCAACCATCTCACATTTCCCAGCGCCATCGCGATCCCTAGTGAAAGGAACGGGAGGCACGGAATCAGGAAGCGCGTGCCGACATTTCCCAGGTAGGTTGCCAGTAACAGCAACCCTGGCCACAGCAGCCTTCGCCCGGCGCGATACCGCAGAGCCAGCAGCACCAGCGGCACTGCCAGAAATGCCGGTCCGACGATGCCCTGCGTTCTTCCTCCGCGCACGGTCACCTCAATGGGCAGGGTCCACTTGTTCGCCACCGTGTATCGGCGCAAGGTTTCGGTCCACCGTTGCTCCGTCAAGACCGGAAAATTGGGGTTCCGGAAAATCTGGTTGCCGAACGGCGCCACCGGGTTGTGCAGGTAGATCCAGTCTTTGATCGCCCACGGCGCGATCATGACCGCCGCGCACGAACCCACCACCAGCAGCGGCCGCAGCTTTTTGGAACGCCAGGCGACGAACCCCAGCGCGTAAAGAACCATAACGAACGCCGTATACTTCGCCGCGTACCCATACCCGGCCAGTAGTCCGATCGGAATCAACAGCCGTGCATTCCGCTCTTCATCCCAGATCTCGAGCCAATAGAACACCGCGAACGCGATCGCCGCCACCCCGGCATCGACATACGCGATGGGGGCCGTCTTGCCCACGATCGGGCTCAAATAGGTTAGTAGCGCTCCGGCCGCGCCCACCCAAGGCTTCCCGATCCGGCGTCCGTAAGCGAACATCGCCAGTGCGAGCGCGATCGCAAATGCAAGGTGCACCAGCGCTGCCGCCGAGTTCCGTCCGAACGCGAACGCGGGCACGAACAGCATCTCCACGCCCTGCCCCAGGCCGGCGTACATATTGGTCGTGATGCGCACGAATCCGTGCTCGCGAAGATACCGCGCCACCAGCTCCAAATGGTAACGCGACCCATCCGGACTGGTTTCGGGCGCCCACGCGAGCACGAAATAGACCGCAGTGAACACGGCGAAGATCAGCCCGAAGCCGATTTTCAAGGTCCACGGCACGGACGGCCACGGGTCTGGCCTCGCCTGGCGACTCAACGCCGCGGCCACAATCAGGCCTGCCAAGAGCACGAATAAGACCGGCTTATAGGCGATCTTTAACGCCAGCACCCCGAACATCGCCAGATGCAGGCATGCCGCCCCTAGAACAAACGCGAGCGGGAATTTCTCCGCTCGTCTCAAGGAAACGCCGAGCCGCTGAATGACCAGCACTCCCGTTGCGTAACACGCCGCCACGGTGAATGCCGCACCTAACAATGGCGCCAGTGCCGCCGCCAGCATTACTGGCTTAGTCCGATCCTCGAGATAATAAACCCGAACTGCGTGCCATCGTCTTTCGACACCCACATTTTGTCGATCTCCGCGGCCACGGTGGTTTCCTCCCTGGGAGTCACCCAGCCGGGTGGAATCGGTTTCTCGAAGTGCTGATATCCCGGGCTTGGGTAGCGCACGCGATCCAGCATGTGGCCATTCACGTAGAACGTGATGGTCAACGGGCCCGTATCCTTGAAGGTCAAATCCGGCAACGTGAAATCGATCGTGTACTTGAGGTTCTCGTTCGAGTTCAACCGGAGCCTCACGGTGGGCCGCTTCAGGGTCCAGCGCCAGGTTGCCTGAGAGTAATCGGCGATATCCTGCACGAAGCGCTGGGGTGCGTCGGGGTCCGCCATGTCCACGATGCTTACGAAGCGCGGGTGGTATTCGACAAGCGGCTGGCGCTGGACCGGAGGGGCATACGGTTCCGGCATGTTCTGGCAGGCGCCGAGGCCGAGGGCCAAGGCGAGGAGCGCGGCGCGGATGTTCACTTTCTCGTTACTATAGCGAACCTGCCCTCCAGTAGGTTACAAACCCCGCCCTACGGGCAGGGCAACCGCGCGGGAAAGCCCCGCCCGTCAGGGCGGGGTTACGGATGCGAGCGCATTTGACGCCGTGCTAACTTGTAGAAGATTGCCCGCGTCGAAGGACCCTAACATGAAAATCTGTGTGCTTCTTGTAACGCTGGTTGCCACGCTTGCCGCTCAAGCTCCTCCCCCGCCGGCGATTACTCCGGAAACCGTTGTCGCCAAGATCGACGGCAAGGACATCACGG
>JBGPHB010000475.1:0-4825 GCA_041484155.1 Bryobacteraceae bacterium | reverse complement strand
TCTAGAGTTCTTCAACGTCCCCGCGCGTCAATCCGCTTCCGCCGAGAAATAACCCTCCGGTCCGCCCGGTTGGTATGGTGGAGCGGTGGACGCCGTCTTCCAGTGGATTGCCAGCTACGGCTACGGGGCGATCTTCCTGCTGCTCATGGCAGGCGTCGTCGGACTGCCCATCCCGGACGAGACGCTCATGGTGTTCTGCGGATACCTGATTTCGCAGGGCAAGCTGCATCCGGTGGGTGCGTTCCTCTCGGCTCTGGCGGGAAGTTGGTGCGGCATCAGCCTCAGTTACGTGATCGGGCGGACGCTTGGCATCGGCTTCGTCCACCGGTTCGGGCGGTACCTGCACATCACCGAAGAACGGCTCCAGCGGGTGCACCAGTGGTTCGATCGAATCGGGCACTGGGCGCTGGTATTTGGGTATTTCATCGCCGGCGTGCGCCATTTTACCGCCATCGTCGCCGGGACCTCGAAACTGGACTTTCCTTCCTTCATGCGGTACGCCTGGTTGGGCGGTTTGTTGTGGGTTTCCACGTTTCTCACGCTGGGGTACTTCCTCGGCGAAAACTGGAAACAGATTGCGGAGTCGATTGAGACTTACGGGCTGTTCGTTTCCCTTGCGTTGCTGGCCGCGGCTCTGGGTTATTACCTCTTGCGCAAGAGAACCAAGTAACGCAGGCCCTGGCCTGCATCCTTCCGCCGGGGTGCTAGGGTTGGACAAACGGCCTAGTATGTCCCTGAGATCGAATCTCTATCCCTCTTAAGGTGCCTAGGTGTGTCTGATAGGGTGTGTCCCTGAAGGGAACAATAACGATATCCGTGTAAATTGGATGCATGTTCCACTGGATCTGCCCGGAATGCGGCTGTGAGATTCCCCCGACAGTAAAGGAATGTCCCACCTGTGATCCACAGGCAGCGCCAGTACCCGAGGCAACGCAAGCAGCTCCAGCGGCCGTGGCAGCGGTGGCGGAACTGGTCCCGGTAGAGGCTCCGCCGGCCGCGCCGGAAGCTCCTCTGCCGACGCCCGTGGCAGCAACGCAGCAATCTGAGCCTGAGCCGGAGCCGGAGCCGGAGCCGGAGCTTCTGGATCCTCTTCTGGCCATGGCGGAACAGGTTCTAGCGGCTCAGATGGAACAAACGGCGCCCCCGGCCCCGGTCGTCGAACAGCCTTCTGCGCCTCCCGCGCCGCCCCCGCTGGAGACTAAGCCCGATCCAATACCTGTAGCCGAAGAAGCGCAACTGGTTCCAACCGCGGCCGCCGCGGAATCACCCGGCTTGGCGGAGCTTGCGTCGGCGGTCGGCGTCACAGAGGCGCCCGCGCCTGCCGAGCTCGCACCGCAGGCCCGGTCCGAGGCCGAATCCCGCTCCGAGCAGGTCGCTTCGACGCCGGGCGCGACGACGGACGCGGCCCCAACAGAGCAACCGGCAAACCTTCAACCCGCGATCTCGTCCGTGGCTTTGCTCGCGCCGCCCGCCGAGCCAGTGGTAGCGCCCCTGCTCCTTCCGGCGCCTGCTTCGGAAACCTTGGCGTCCGAGCCTGTTGCCCTGAGTCCGTCCGTGGGTGTTACGGAACCGGCAACGGTCCCGCCGGGGGAGAAAAAAGCCGCGGCCGAAATTCCGCCGTCCGGATCCTGGCTCGCTCTAGCCCCACTGCAGAACTATACGCGCGCTGCCAGCCACGCGATGCAACCGGCTCCGCCCGACGGCAAGATTGTCGCGTCCGACGCCGGTCCCCGTATGACGCTGCCGGGACCGGCGCTGCCGCCTCAGCTCGTCTCGTTCCAGGATGCCAACATCGCAACCGCGCACGGCGACCCGGCGCGCCGAAAAACTGGCAGCAGGATACCCGGCTGGCTGGTCAGCTTCTTGGTCATGCTGGTGCTACTGGTGGCGGGCGTGAGTGTGGTCTTTTACTTCCTGCCGATGTCGCGCTCGAACGCCGATACCAAGGACGCGCCCGCCGAGGCCCAGGCGACCGCGCCCCAGGGTGGCGCGCATCCACTGGCCCAAACCATCGAGGTCACGGGTTTCCGCATCGTGATCGACTTGAACAAGAAATCCGAGATCCACTACCTGGTGGTCAATCATTCCGGGGCTGCGATTTCCGATATGACGGTCTACGTGACCTTGCGGGGCGCGAACTCGAAACCCGGACAGCCGCCATTGAGCCGCTTCTCATTCCGTGCGCCGGAGCTGGGTCCGTTCGAGGCCAAGGAAATGATCAGCAATATCGAAAAGCCCAATCACTCCCTCACGCTTCCTGACTGGTCGGATTTGCGCGCCGAAGTGCAGGTTGGGCAACCGTAGCTCACATTTCCCGGCGGAAGACCGAGACCGGTGAACCCTCACCCAGCATCGCGGAGCAGGATGGCCCCCGCAGCACTTCTCCAAGGCCGGCGCCGTAAAGAGTGTCGCCGTCGACATCGCACTCGGCGGCCTTGACGGTCCACACACGCCAGGCCGGATGGTCCACCCGATAAGCTCGCGATCCGCCTCCGCGCATTCGTGTGTAACCGCAATAGTGCTCGAAGATGAACTCTTCCGGTGAGCCCCCGACTGGAAGCGCTGGCTCGCCTTCGGCTTCGACGGCGAAGAAGTTTCTTCGGCCGTTCTGTTTCCAGCCATAGGAAACGCTCAGGCGCCCGCCGTTTCGCTCGATGGCGTGTTCCATCGGGAGGGCGACGTATCTTTCGCTATACAGCAGCCTGGCCACTCCGGCCACCGCCCGCCGGGGAGCAATCTCCCTGATGAAAACCACGCCCCGGCCCAGGGCGCCCCGAACATAAAACCGCAGGTTCACCTCTTCGAAGTTGCGGTGAAACGGAATGGGCAGTCCGAACACTTTCGTGTCAAGAAACTGGAAGCCCACCAGACTTACCAGGGCGTTCCCCTTCCACAAATCGAGCTCTGTCCCCGCAGGCAGATGCGGCGCGAGCAGGGACGGATGCACCTCAAAGTTGAGCACGGCGAGATCGCGCCAGACGGCGGTGAGGAACGGACGCGGGTTCATGCGCAGATTCCGTATAATAGCCTCACTATGGAACCTAAGTCGACACCGGATCCCTCAAGGCGCGCGGTATTGAGTCTCATCCCTGGATCCCTGCTGGCGGCGCAACCGCAAGCCCCCGCCGCGCGGCCGTTCCGCGTTGACATTCCTCAGAAAACGATCGGCCGTATCCTCGCCCGTGTTCGTAACGCGCGGTGGCCGGACCGGTTGGATGCGGACGACTGGCGCTACGGTGCCAATTGGGACTACCTCAAGGAACTCGCAACCTATTGGACCACGCGATTTGACTGGCGCAAGGCGGAAGGCCGGCTGAACGGCTATCCGCAGTTCCTGGCCAAAGTGGACGACTATGACATTCACTTCTACCATGTCCGCGGGCGTGGGCCGCGACCGATGCCACTGATCCTCACTCACGGTTGGCCCGGGTCCGTATCCGAGTTCCTCGATGCCATCGGACCGCTGACCGACCCGGCGAAATTCGGCGGCTCGGCCGACGACGCGTTTGACGTGGTGGTCCCGTCGCTGCCCGGCTTCGGTTTTTCGTCCAAGCCCAAGGGCAAGCCCATCGGACCCGTGACCACGGCCCGCCTGTGGACCAAGCTCATGAAAGAGGTGCTCGGCTACCCGCGATACGGCGCGCAGGGAGGCGATTGGGGCCAGGCCGTCACCGTCCAGATGGCCTACCTGACCCCCGACGTCCTCATCGGGATCCACCTGAACGCCGCTGGTGGTCAGCCGCCTCCCGAGGCCGAGCAAACCGAGGAGGAGCGGGCATGGGCGCGTGCATCGGCGGCCCACAGCGCCGCAGAATTGGATTACTTCCGCGAGCAGCAGCGGAAACCTCAGACCGTGGCTTTTGCCTTATCCGACAGCCCTCTCGGCGCGGCGGCCTGGATGGTGGAAAAGTTCAAGGTGTGGAGCGACTCGGGTAACAACATCGAGAGCGCGTTCACGAAGGACCAGCTCCTCACGAATCTGATGATTTATCTGGTCACGGACACCGCGGGGACTGGGGTCTGGTTCTACCGCGGTTCCGCGGATGACGGTCCGGCCGCGCGCGGAAAGGTGACGGTTCCCACCGGCTTCGCCGCTTTCCCCGGAGAGATGCCGGCCCTGCAACCGCCCCGAAGCGTGCTCGCACGGAACTTCAATTTGACGCACTATACAAAGATGCCGAAGGGCGGCCATTTCGCTTGTCTGGAACAGCCGCAGCTCTTTGTTGCCGACGTGCGCGAGTTCTTCCGCGGTCTGCGCGCTTGAGCTAACTCGTACCCTGCGCTCCAAAGGGACGCTTCGTGGTAGCAGAATCGATGGAGCCGTCAGGCGAACAAGAGCCGGCCCTTGGGTTCCGGGATGGGTCGTCCGAGTTCCCGGGCGGTCTCCAGCCACTCGGCGATCACGGTTTCGGCGTTGGCAAGGGCTTCTTGCCGCGTGAGGCCGTCAGCCGCGCAGCCAGCCAACTCAGGCACTTCGGCGATAAACGCCTGATCTTCGTTACTCCAGTAAAGAATAATCTCGTGCTTTGTCATTTGGTCCCTTCTGCCAGTTTATGCTGAACGAGGACTCTACGCACTTGCTTGACCTGATACGGTTTCGCCAATGAGTTCCGCGGCTGAAGGTTGAGAATCTCGGGACGTTTTCTCGAGTAAAGATGTGGTGGCTACCCTTGATTCGCTCCGCAAAGCCAAGCCGCGACAGGAGGGCGCGAAGATCGCTGAAGCGGATGTTCGCATCTGAGGAGCCCCGCACTATTCGTAAGAGAATCGATTCGGCCACGCCTGATTATTCTGACACGGGGGAGCGCCGCGGCGGGCGGTTTCT
>JBGPHB010000474.1:0-4829 GCA_041484155.1 Bryobacteraceae bacterium | reverse complement strand
GCGGCGGCGTCCACGTCGAGTGTGAGCAAATCGCGTATCGAATTTGCGTATTCGGCGCGGTTCAGCCGGTGCAGGCCCACTCGTCCTGGATTCACTTTCGCGAAGTACGCCTGATCCAGCGCTGTTTCGAGCGTTGAGACGAGACTATCGACTGCCGCCTTGTCCGGCTTCGGTAAACCCACCGGCGGCATCATCCCGCCCCGAAGTTTCCGGATCACTTTTTCCCAGACTTCAGCGCCTGCGGGAATGTTAGCCAAGTCCATCTTGTCGAGTGCCAGATCGGCGGTCTTCGAGGCTTGGTTGTGGCAAGAAACACAATACTTGTCAAGCAGCGCCCGTTGAGGTTGTAGGGGGGCGGCGTAGAGACATGCCGAAAGGACTACGATCCAGCCTAGTTTCACGTTGATATTCCAGGACTTAGTGGCGGTTTTCGATGCATGCAGCCACGAATCATCATATTCCGCCCAGTAGGCAGTGTCAAGCCGGTGGGCGGTTCTATGCGTCGATTGAACCCCGCCCTGACGGGCGGGGCTTTCACCCGTTTGCAACCGCACGGTGCGGGTTTAAAGCCCCGCCCGTCAGGGCGGGGTTCTGTCGCAGAAAGTTACTCAGGCTGCGTCGAGGTCGCCATCCCGCCGAGCAACCTGAGGATCAGCAGATCCGAGGGCTGAAAGGTTGTCACAGGAACATTTGTGAGATCCTCATCGCGATCGACCACGTGGCTGCGGATCATCGTCCGGAGCTGTTCCACGGAAACTCCAAGCTCTTCCGCGGCTTCCCTCTCGGAGTACTGAGACTTTCCCGTCCTGGTTAGTTGCATCTGCAGCACAGTCCTGTTTTATCCTTCCTCTGCATTGTAGGGGTCGGCGGGGGCACGCCCAATCAGTTAGAGCGCTTATTTACGCTACGGTATCGCCTGACGTACCAGCGTACTAAGAGTGCTTTTCAAGCGGCAAAGCATACACTCAAAGAAGAATGCCTGATAACAAGCCCGATTTGCGCCCTCCGACGGAAGTTCTGACCCGCGGATTCGACCCCAGCCTGTCCGTCGGCTCGGCACGTCCGGCGGTGTTCCGGAGCTCGACCTACGTCTTCTCGAGCCCGGAAGCGGCCGAGCGCGCCTTCGATCTGACGGCCGGCCGCGGGCAGCCGGTGCCCGGCGAGCATATCGATCTGATCTACTCACGCTTCAATCATCCCAACGCCGAGATTCTCGAGGAGCAGGTCCTGCCGCTGGAAGCCGGCGCCCGGGCGGCGTTGGTGTTTAACTCCGGAATGGCCGCGATCATGACTGCCCTGTTCGCGTTCGCCCGCCCCGGCGACACCGTCGTCTACACCGTACCCATCTATGGTGGTACGCAAAAGTTGATCGAGGATTTTCTATCTACGTGGGGCGTGATCGGCGTGGCCGTGCCTGCCGGCCAAGGCGATGAAATCGATCGGGCGATCCAAACGGCGAAGAATCTGCGCGTGGTGCTGATCGAGACGCCGGCGAACCCCACATTGATCATGACCGACATCCGTCGCTGCGCCGACGCCGCGAAAGCGGTTGGCCGCGGCGCACCCCTCATTTTGGTCGACAACACGTTGATGGGACCCGCCTTTCAGCATCCGTTTCAGTTGGGCGCGGATCTGGTGCTGTATTCGGCCACGAAGTATCTCGCCGGCTTCAGCGACCTGATCGGCGGCGTGGCGCTTTCGAGCGACCGCGAGCTGATCAAGAAGCTGCGCGCCTTGCGGAATTTATTCGGCAATATCCTGCAACCGGACGAGTGCTGGATGCTGGACACGCGCTTGCCGACGGTCGGCCTGCGCATGAATCGCGCCAGTAAGAACGCGCAGCGCATTGCCGAGCGCCTGGCCCGCAACCCGAAGGTGAAGAAGGTACTTTACCCAACGCTGTTTGAAGACGCCGAACAAACCCGGATCTATCGGGCGCAGTGCGATTTTCCGGGCGCGATGTTCTCGCTTGAACTGGGAAGTAAAGCCGCCGCGTTCGACTTTCTGAGGAACCTCCGGCTGGCGCGTAACGCGGTCTCGCTGGGTGGAGTGGAGACCCTGGTGTGCCATCCGAAAACGACCACGCATTCCGGGTTGACCGAAGCGGGCGTCACCGATGGTCTGGTGCGGGTCTCCATCGGCATCGAGGATTGGCGCGATCTGCTCGCCGACTTCGAGCGGGCGCTGGTGTTGTAAGAATTGCTAACCGCCCAGGCCGACAAGCAAGTGCGACGTGGGGCGAGCTTTTAGCTTGCGAGCCGGCCTCCGGGCCGGCTTTCTTTCCCCGACGACGAAAAGCCGGCCTGGAGGCCGGCTCGCCGCCATGACTGGCTGCCCCACGCGGTGGACGGATCCAAAGGAGGGAAGCTGGCACGTGGGTACTACAATACGGATATGCGTGTTCTCGTCTCGGCAATTCTCTTCTCCACTCTTTCCTTCTCCCAAAGATCGCCCGGCTTCGACCCCACCGCGCTCGATCGCTCCGCCGACCCATGCGCCAACTTCTACCAGTACGCCTGCGGCGGATGGATGGCCGCCAATCCGATCCCCGGCGACCAGTCCCGCTGGGGCCGTTTCAATGCGCTGCGGGAGCGCAACCGTACCGTCCTCCAGAGCATTCTCGAGGGCGTGTCCCTCAACAAGCCCGGCCGCAGCGTCGTCGAGCAGGAGATCGGCGACTACTACGCTGCCTGCATGGATGAGAAGTTCGTCGACGCCAAGGGCCTCGGGTCCATCAAAAACGATCTTGACCGTATCGCATTCCTAAACAACAAGGCCGCGATCACCGATGAAGTGGCTCATCTGTATCGGATTGGCTCGGCCCCCTTCTTCCGCTTTGGATCCGAGCAGGACGCCAAGGACTCGACCAAAGTGATCGCCGGACTCGACCAGGGCGGCCTTGGCCTACCTGATCGCGATTACTACTTGAAGACGGACGAAAAGTCGGCGGACCTTCGTAAAAAGTACGTCGCGCACGTGCAACGAATGCTGGAGCTCGCGGGCGTGGCGCCGGACGCGGCCGCCAAGAAGGCCGAAGCGGTGATGGCGCTTGAAACGGCGCTGGCAAAAGACTCGCTCGATCGCGTTTCACGGCGCGATCCGGCAAAGGTATACCACAAGCTCACGGTCAAGGAACTGACTTCACTGGCCCCCGGCTTCGATTGGCCCAAGTTCTTCGAGGGAGTCGGCGCACCGCCCGTCGATAGCTTGAACGTCGACGTGCCGCCGTTCATTCGAGGAATGGAGTCGGTCATGGTCCAATCCAGCCTGGACGACCTGAAATCCTATCTCACCTGGCACCTGCTGCGCGACTCTGCCCCGGCGTTGCCCACGCAATTCCAGGAAGAGTCGTTCCGGTTCTACGGCAAAACGCTGTCCGGAACCAAGGAGATGCAGGTGCGCTGGAAGCGTTGCGTGGACCAGGTAGACGAGCAACTCCCCGACGCCCTGGGACAGAAATTTGTCGAAAAGACTCTCGGCGAGGAAGGGAAGCGCCGGACGCAGCAGATGATCGGAGCGATCGAGAAGGCGATGGAGCGCGATCTCCGATCCCTGGACTGGATGACTCCGCAAACCAAGGAACAGGCAATGGTGAAGCTCCACGCGGTACTGAACAAGATCGGAACCAAGGAGCACTGGGTCGACTACTCGAAGGTGAAAATCTCCCGCGACGACGAGTACGGCAACGCCGCGCGCACCAGCGAGTTTGAGCTCGAGCGCCAGCTTGCCAAGATCGGCAGGCCGGTGGACAAGACCGACTGGGTGATGAGCCAGCCCACCGTGAACGCGTACTACGATCCGCAGGAAAACGATATCAACTTCCCGGCCGGCATTCTCCAGCCGCCTTTCTGGGACAACAAAATGGACGACGCGGTGAATTACGGCGCCATCGGAGCCGTGATCGGTCATGAGCTGACGCATGGCTTCGACGACCAGGGCCGCCAATACGACGCCCAGGGCAATCTGCGCGATTGGTGGACCGAGCCGGATGCCAAGGCGTTCGAGCAGCGCGCCGAGTGCCTGGTGAAAGAGTACTCGGGTTTCACCGCGGTCGACGACGTGAAACTGAATGGAAAGCTGACTCTGGGCGAAAACACTGCCGATAACGGCGGCGTGCGGCTCGCCTACATGGCTTTGCTCGAGACGCTAGGCGGAAAACATCCGGGCAAGCGCGACGGCTTCACCCCGCAGCAGCGCTTATTCCTCGGTTTTGCGCAGGTCTGGTGCGAGAACCGCACCGATGAGGAGGAGCGGCGCCGGGCACAAACGGATCCGCACTCACCCGGCCGGCATCGTGTGAACGGCGTCGTCTCCAATATGCCGGAGTTTCAGCAGGCGTTCGCTTGCACCGTCGGTCAGCCGATGGTTCGGAACCCGGCCTGTCGCGTGTGGTAGTGCTTCTATTGAGGCAGAATGAAGGTAGTCTCGCCCGGCCGCACCAACTTTAGCTGCTTGCGGATTTCCATCTCTTGCTCGCTGGTGCTGTCCTTCAGCCGGCGGATACGCTCCCGCCGGCGTTCGTTTTCAAGGGCTTGGGCGGCGTTTTGCTCCTGCAGTTGCCGGATTTCGCGGTGTCTTTCCAGCAAAGCCTGGATGCCTTGTGGGCCACGCAGAGCGACCCATCCGTACGCAGCCACCAGCGCCACGGCGAGTACGTAACCGGCCCGCTGCTTCAGCAGCCGGAGGAGTGTTTGGAGAAAAGGCGCCACACTCATTTATAGACCGATTTCAGGAAAATTACCAGCTGCGTGTTATTCTTCTCGTAGTTGGCTCTGTGTATGAGCGAGGAAAGGGACACTCCGTCGACTCGGATGAGCTGCCCGAAATGC
>JBGPHB010000473.1:0-4832 GCA_041484155.1 Bryobacteraceae bacterium | reverse complement strand
TGGGCTCGCGCTCTCCGTCGCGCACCTGACTCAGAATGCTCTCGCCGATATGCGTTACCGATTCCAGCGTGGAGAAACCCAGAAAACCGCAAGTTCCCTTGATGGTGTGAATCGTCCGAAAAATGCTGGCCAGCAGCTGGGCGTCCTTGGGGCGCTGCTCGAGCTCGACCATCTCCTGGTCCAGACGCGCCAGGTTTTCGCTGCTTTCGATGAGAAACTCGTTGATGATTTCCCGATCTTCAAGGGACATGGCGTTCGTTCGCGATCTCAAGAATGCTTTGTCATTCGTCAGCCCGCACAGTGAGCATATCGGGCCTCCGACGCACACTGTTAGTTTCTATTGGGAACTTGTTCAGGTTGTGGCACACCCTTCTCAATGCTCTGGTAGGATCGTCGGTTTACTCTCGTCGATACATATCCCTTGGAATACCCCTTCAGGGCACAGCGGAGCGTGCAAGATTACTCTGAGTCGTTCGCCGCGGCGGAACTGCTGATAGAAGAGCATGGCGACCAATCGCGTCCTTTCGCAGGGAGAGATCGACAACGCGTTCAAGAAGGTGCGCGACCATGCTCGCGAGGAGGAACGCGCCAAGATTCTAGCCTACGATTTCCGAAGAACCGAGCGCCTTCCGAAGGACCAGCTCCACGCGATCCGCCTGCTGCATGAAAACTTCGGACGCCGGCTGGCCGCAAGCCTGTCGGCGTACCTGCGCGCCTACGTGGTGGTGAACCTGGTCTCAATGGAGCAGATCTCCTTCACGGAGTTCACGCAGGTCCTGCCCTCGCCGACCATCCTGATCTCGCTGGGCATAAAGCCGTACGACGGCTACGTGTTGTTGGAGATCAATCCGTCGCTGGTGTTTCCAATTCTGGAAATGCTGCTGGGCGGGACCGGCAAGGTCTCGACGAAAATCGATCGGGCCATTACCGAGATCGAACAGAACATTCTGGACGGCTTGCTGGGTATCATCTTGAACGAATTGCGAACCGCCTGGCTGGCCGTAACGACCGTGGAGTTTTCGATCGAGAACCATGAGACCGAACCCCAACTGTCCCAGATTGTGGCGCCAAACGAACCGGTAGTCGCCGTCAGCATCGAGGTGCACGTCGGGGAGTCCACCGTGGGGATGATGAACATGGGCATCCCGTCCGTCATCCTTAAGATGCTCCGGCAGAAGTTCGACCACCAAGGCGGCGCTCGCAAGGCGCACGCCACGGAGGACGAGCAGGCGCGGGTGTTGCGGCTGGTTCAGGCGGCGGCAATTCATGTGGATGCGCGGCTGCAGCGACCAACCCTGGGGGTGGACGCGCTGCTGGAGTTGAAGGAAGGCGATATCCTGGCTTTCGACTATCCCTTGGACCGGCCGCTGGATTTGATGGTCAATGGCAAGCTGAAATACCAGGGCGAGGTCGTCAGCGTGGGGCGAAAGCGCGCGCTTCAAGTCCAGCAGGTATGTTCCGGCCACACTGGGTCTGCTCCTGCTTCCCGGGCTTTGGCCGAGCGGAAGCCGGCGGACGCGTAGCCAAAAGCCGGGACAGTACACTGTTTTTCGCCGGCCCGTAAATTTTCTGATCCCACTCTGCTCCTCCGGCGAAAAACAGTGTACTGTCCCGGTTTTTGCGATACTATTCGGCGCAGGTGTTTTTGCGGCGCTGAACCATGATCAAACCTCACCGGTCCTCCGATTCACCCAGCATTCGGGCCACCGCAGTTCTGATTGCGGTGATCGCGGTCCTGTATCTGGCTCGCGAGATCGTCATCCCCCTCGCGTTCGCGATCACCCTCACCCTGGTATTGACGCCAGCCGTAACCTGGTTGCAGAAAATGCGTCTGCGACGCGTTCCAGCGGTGCTGGTCGTCATGGTGGTCTCAATCGCGCTGGCGGGCGGGATCGGCCTGGTGATCTTGAACCAGGTGATCGAGGTGGTCAACGAATTGCCGAGATACAAGCAGAACATTCAAAACAAGCTTGAAGCCATGAGAATGCCCTCCAAGGGCGCCTTCGGCCGGGCCAGCGAAAGTGTCAGGGAACTCGGGGAGACGCTTTCCCGTGGCGCTACACCGCCGGCCACCCCCCCGGCCACGGCCGACGATGGGGGAGGCGAGCGCAACCCTCCGGATCAACCCAACCGTCCGCTGCCCGTAGAGATCGTCGAAAAACGAGCCAACGAAATGCAGTCCTTGCGCGATCTGACCCAGCCTTTTCTGGCGCCTCTGGGAGTATTCGGAATTGTCCTGATCTTCAGCGTGTTCATGCTGATCGAGCAGGACGACTTGCGCAACCGGCTGTTTCGCCTGGTGGGACTGGATCGGCTGAGCGTCATGACCCGGGCTCTGGACGACGCAACCCGGCGCGTCAGCCGGTACCTCTTGATGCAACTCATGGTGAACGCCAGCTTTGGCGTCTTGTGTGGAGTCGGCCTGTACCTGATTGGCGTCCCCTATGCGGCGCTGTGGGGGACGATTGCGGGACTGCTGCGAGTCGTACCCTACATCGGATCGCCGGTGGCAGCCATATTGCCCCTGGTGCTCTCACTCGCGGTATTCGATCATTGGATGCGTCCGGTGCTGGTATTCGTGTTGTTCGCCGCGCTGGAACTGGTGATCAGCAACTTTATCGAGCCATGGCTGTACGGGATCCAAACCGGGATCTCCTCACTGGCGCTGCTTCTGACCGCGGTGTTTTGGGCCGCTCTCTGGGGGCCGGCGGGGTTAATTCTGTCGACTCCGCTGACGGTGTGCGTGGTGGTTTTGGGGCGCTATGTTCCGCAGTTGTCGTTTCTGCACGTCCTGCTCGGCGATGAACCGGCGCTGGAAGCCGAAGCTCTGGTATATCTGCGCTTGCTGGCGATGGACGAACAGGAGGCGCGAGCCCTGGTCAATCGCTACTTTGGCAAGCACTCCTTGGCACAATTGTACGATTCGGTCATGATACCGGTACTGACGATGGCCGAGCAGGACCGGCACAAGGGGGGGCTGGACCCGACTCGAGAAGAGTTTGTTTTCCTGAACATCAAGGAGATGCTCGCGGAATTTTCCGAAAAAGCGCCGCGGGTCGCGGCGGCCAAGGCAGCACCGGCGGCTTGGACGGGCCGGGTCCTGTGTCTTCCCGCGAACGACGTGGCGGATGAGATTGCCGCGGCGATGCTGGCTCAACTGCTGGAACGGACCGGCTGCGCCGCTCTGGCGTTTCCGTTTGACCCGGCGCTGCAACATTTGGTGGAACTTATGGAACCGGGGGAGAACGATCTGTTCTTCATTTCAGCCCTGCCGCCGTTTGCGTTTGCCAGCGCCAGGACGCTAAACCAGCAGCTCCAAATACGGTTTCCCCGAACGAAGATCGTGGTGGGCGTGTGGGGATACGCTGGGGACACAGAACGGGCCACGGAGCGCTTTCAACCATCCCCTCCCGAGAAACTGGTCACGCGTCTGGGGGACGCGGTCAATTTTGTCATGGATCCGACGAAGCGCAATTCCGTCCGGGAAGCGGCCGATTAACCAGCATATAACCGGTCGCCCTTCCATATAGATCCTGAAAGAAAATTCTTAGAGAGAATTCCCCTCCCAAGCTAACTATTAGATTTCCGAGGCAACGAGCAGAGGCGCTTTTTGCCATGGCAAATTCGCGATGGGAGGGAGGTTCGCATGTTCAAACAATTGTTTCGATTCAAGGTGGAGCCAGCGGCCCCGGATGGGCCGTATAGTAATGGCTCGGCCGATCAGGCGGTAACCACGGCCCTGGCGGAACCACTGCCGCGCCGCTTCTGGGACACAACCGGCTTACCGGAGCAATCCGAGGATGCCGGGCGGGCACTCGAACCACCCAGCGCGTCCCCTCCCGCGTCCGACAGCCGCAACGGAGCCAACCGTTTCCCGTCTTTCGAGGAAATCTACCGGAGCGCTCCGGCCAACACACCCAAAGTGGCCTACGACATTCTGAAGGTTGCCGAGATGCTCAACAGCCCGCACCTTTCGGGAATGTCCTCGGACGCCAAGCGCAGCTCGCTCTTGATGGCACTGGAGGCCGTCGGTGTCCAGGTGGATGATCTTCTTCACGACGCGATGGTGCGGCTGCGCGCGCTAAACGACTACGAAGAAGCGCAGAACCGGGAGTTGAAAGAGTTCGAGGCGGCCAAGACCAGGGAAAACAGCCTGATCAAGGCGGAGTTGGACCGTCTCAGTGCGGCGCACATGATTCGCGTTCAGGCCAATCTCGACCAGATCGCGCGGAAAGAAGACAATCTTCGCCGATGGACTCAGCTCAAGCAACAGGAAGCGGAGCAAATCGGGGCAACGGCGGTGTTTTGCGCTCCCCAGGGCAGCGCCAGCGGCATCGGCGCTCTGACGGGGGCGCTCGCCCGCTTCGGCGCCGAAGCGGCGGCCGGCAAGAGATGATCGTCGGCATTTGCGTCGCTCTGTTGTTGCTCGCCGCGGGTCTGCAAACCCGGCGGAAGGGACCGCGACCGGACTTGAGCGACATCGAGAGGCTGAGACGGTATGCCGACAAGGCCCGACGCGAGGAAGTGTTTCCATTTGAGTAGCTCTTGGTGGGAATGGGCCATGAGCAACCGGGGCCGTGAAACTAGAGGTCAGATCGAGAACCCAGGAGTCGGTGGATCAGATCGTCGGGCAGGCGCGCCAGATACCGGATCATGTCCAGCGTTTGCGCTATCTGAAAGAGGCCGTGACGCTGGTCCCTGAAACCCCGCGATGGCAGCGGTGGCTGCAGCTTGTCAGGGACCGGCTCGTGTGGGAACAGCTTAGGAGATGAACTGATGAATAACGGCGAACAAGATAACAGCCAGCCCCTGGGGCTCGACATCGGTACGAG
>JBGPHB010000472.1:0-4843 GCA_041484155.1 Bryobacteraceae bacterium | reverse complement strand
ATCTTAAAATGATGAAGTCGTTGAAGATTCGCGGCAACTGGCGATTGGTAGTTACTTGCTTGTGGGCACGCGCCGGCGCAGCTCGTCGAAGAAGTTCAGCAGCACCGTCACGTGAACCGAGCCTTTTTGCTCCGCGGTTGCCTCTGGTCTGGCAATCACTGCGAAGCGCTTGCCGTCGGGGGACAGATCCAGATTCCATATTCCTGTACCGAAGAGTTCCATGATCTGCGTGTTGGACCAAGGGAGCGGCTTGTCCGCGCCGAACGAATCGGCTTTCGCGGTGTAGGTCGAGACCATGATCCGGTTGTCAAGGGTCTCGTAAAACAGTTCCCGCCCGTTGCGCGACCAGATCGGATGCGCGCCGCCGGCGGTGGAGATCTGCCACTTGCCGGACCCGGAGGGCGCTCCGCCCCGGAAGGGCCGCACGTATACCTCGAAGCGACCCGATTGGCCGGACGTATACGCGATCCAGCGGCCGTCCGGAGAGAAGGCCGGCCCCCGCTCATCAAACGGCGTTCGAAGGAAGAGTTCCGGCTTGCCAGCTTTGGGGTGCTCCGGGTCGCTCACATCCAAGGGCAGCGTCCAGAGATCGAATGACGTATCCACGCCCGACTCGGCGAAGGCGAGGCGCTGGCCGTCGGGGGAAAACGAGGATGGTATCAGGGTGCCCTTGCTTTCCAGCAACGGTTGCGGTTCTCCCGCCCCGTCGGCGCGAATCCAAAATAGGGAATTGGCGCCACCAGATTGTGATTGAAAGGCGATATGTTTTCCATCCGGCGTCCAGACCGGGTAGAGGTTTGTTTGCGTGAAGGTAAGGCGCGTGATGGTATCGTGCTGCCAGTCGTAAACCTGAATATCCCCGGCCCCCGGCGCGCCCACGGCCAGCGCCAGCCGCTTACCGTCGGGCGAGAAGCGGGGAGCGAAATAGAAGCCGGGTGATGGTAGCAACGGATGTATCTTCCCGGTGCTCTCCATCCATGCGACGGTAAGGATTATTGCCGAAGATTTGCCGCTGAGATAAACCAAAGTCCCATTCCGGGCAACGTCGTATTGCCCAGCACCAACAACATCGTTCCCCGCCACATTTTCCAACAGGCGTGCCGGCGTGCCGCGGACCTCCAGACGATCCAAGTCAAACCCCACCGCAAACAGCGTGCCCTGGTGGATGTAAACCAAGTGACCGGCCCCGTTTGATGTAGGCAGGTACCGTCCGAAGTAACCGCCGCGCTGCACCACCTTCCATTGCCCGGTTTTCAGCGAAAGGACCTCAATGCTGGCATTATCAAAATCTGCGGCGACCGTATGACCCGTGAAGAGTACGGCCTGGCCTCCAGGCAGGATCTGCGGCCAGCGATGTACGACTTCGCCTTTCTCGCCCGGATTGCTGATGGCCTGCGGGGTCCCTCCTACCTCCGGCACACGCGAAAGGCCGGAGGATCTGGTTGGGCTCAATACAATCCAGCCCTCTTCGCCCCAACTGGCGCCGGCCGCGCCAGGAGCGTCGCACAGCGTGACCACCGCCCCGCCCTGGACGGAAATCTTCTTCATCTTTCCATCCATGAAGAACCCGATCCATTGGCTGTCGGGGGAGAAGAAGGGATCGACGGCGTTTTCGGTTCCGGCTAGCAGCGTCGGGTTGACCTGGTCCAGCAGCCGCGTAGCGAGCTGCTGGTTTCCCGCGGGGCCGCGCGCTGGAAACGCCAGCCGTGTGCCATCGGGCGAGATGGCAGCGGCGATGCGGGGGCCTTCCACCGCCTCCGGCCCTAGGTCGGCGCTGAAGCGCATCAGCGGGCGATCCACGAGCCGCGTAGCGCGCCAAGCGATCCAGGAAGTACTCGCCGCGACGACGGCTAGCAGCGCTGCAACACTCCAAGCCAGAGCACTGAGCTTCCACTTCGAGGGAAACAATGCCGTCGCTTCAGAAGTGGGTTCCTGCAACAACCGCCTCGCGTCCCCGATCGCTTGCAACCGGTTCTTGCGATCCTTTTCCAGGCACCAGCGCAGCAGTTTGTGTACACGCGGTGGCGCGGCGGAGATGTCGGGGTCTTTATTCAGGACGACGCCCAGGATCTCCACGGCGGATTCGCCTTGGAACAGGCGCTTGCCCGTCAGCATTTCGTAAAGAATCACGCCAAAGGACCAGATGTCGGAGCGCCGGTCCGCCGCCTTGCCCTTGGCTTGCTCGGGAGCCATGTACGCCGCCGTGCCGAGAATGGTGCCCGCTGTCGTCGCCCCGATGGTTAATGTCGGCGAGTTCTCCGGATTGCTTTCGTTGGACGGGGGAAGTTCCATGGCTTTCGCTAGCCCGAAATCCAGAATCTTTACGACACCTTCCGGGGTGATCTTGATGTTGGCGGGCTTCAAGTCGCGGTGAACAATGTTCCTTTCGTGCGCGGCTTCGATGCCGTCAATCAATTGCTGGATGATCGGGAGCGCGTCATCGAAGTCCAGCGGACCGTGCAGGTCCTGGCCCGCAACATACTCCATGACCAGATGGTTCGGCCCAACATCGTACAGATGGCAGATGTTCGTGTGGTTGAGCGCGGCAATGGAGCGGGCTTCCCTGGTAAAGCGCTCCGTAAACTGCGCATTGGACACTTTGATCGCGACATCCCGATTCAGCCGGGAGTCATGCGCGCGATACACTTCGCCCATCCCGCCTTTACCGATAGGCGCCAGGATTTCATACGGGCCGAGGTTGTCGCCTATAGACAGCGGCATATGCTTGATGCAGCTAAGTCTAGCCGATTAGGAAGCGGGTAGCGCCTGGATGACGGCGTATCCGGACACTACTTTTCAAATTCGGCGGTTGGCGTAGAGTTCAGCTTGCGCAAGAGAAGTTATGGAAGAGTGGCCGACCAACCGGAAACTATCCAAACAACCCATCTCAAATCAGTCCGATGCAAGGAGTTGGCGCGATTTCCATCAAAATTACTTCGTTCGGGCAGTGGCCGACCATTTACAACTCCGCCGGCAACCTTCGCAGCCGCCCGCCAAATCAGCGAACTCATCCGATCACCGCTTGATCGCCACCCGCCGACTCAGGTTCGCATCGCCCTCACCCGACGGACCCTTTCGGCCGTTTGCCAATGGTCCAATCGCCGACTACTTCAACCCCGCTTCCCAATTCATCACGACGTTGAGCCTCGCGGCGTTAAAACCGGCCTTCCCGAAGTTCACCAGAAACCGCCCATCCGCGGCCACGTCATAATCAACCAGCCCAGCGCTCGGCTGGAAAAGCACTGTGGGGCTCCCCGCTTCCAACTCTCCGCTCGTCCGGACCGTGACGGCCATCAGCCGGCCACGCTCCATGAAGTAGAGTTCGCGTCCATCGCGCGCCCAACGCGGCCACAGTCCGCCATTGACGGAGACTCGGCGAGCCGCTCCCAGCTTTGGAAAGCTCCGAACGTAGACTTCCGGCTGACCCGAGTCGTCGGTTACATACGCCAGATAGCGGCCGTCCGGGGAGACCGTTCCATGCATTTCATTGAAACGCGTTGCAAGCAACTTACGCGGCTTTCCCCCCTCCGCGGGCAGTAGCATCAAGTCGGTATTCGTCACAGGGCTCACGTCCTGGTAAAGAATCGAACCGTCCTTTAACCAGTCTGTGGCCATCTGGACTCCTCCACTTGGTGCAACCATTAGCTCTACTACGCCCCCGTCCAGCCCTATCTAGTGCAAGCAAGGCGGGGCGTTGTTCTCTCGCGCAAACGCCACCACCTTGCCGTCAGGCGACCAAACTGGCCCGAATTCATGTCTCGGATCCGTGGTGATCGGGACGCTGGTTCCGCTCGCCAGATCGGTCAAGTAAAGATCCCCGCTCCCGGAGCGGGGATCGACCTTACCCACCACCAGCTTTTTACCATCCGGCGACAACCGCGGGTACTGGTAGGCGGCCAGCGGCATCACGGTTCCCGTCTCGCGACCGCTCCGGTCCATCCACGCCAGACGCGACACATTGCCCCGAGGCTGGTAGACCAGCACGCCGGCCTGCGAAACCGAGAAGGGAGCAAAACCGCTGGGCGCAAAATATTCCATCTGTCCGACCACCTGAACCGGCGCGCCCTCCAACCGAAGTTCGCTCAGGTTAAACCGCTGGGCCATGAGCGCGCCTTCCCGCACGAAGAACACGTAGCCGGGAGACGAGTATGCAACGCGTGAAAATGCCGGAATAAGAGCCTTTCGTTCGCCGCCCTCCAGCGAACCGATCCACACCTCGTAGCCTCGACTGATTTCGAAAGCGATGTAGAGAAACTGCTTTCCATCGGGGAGGAAGTACGGCCACAACACCGCCGTGTGATTAGGACCGTTGTCCACGGCCAGTTCCGCAGTTCCTCCTTCCGCCTTCACACGGCGGAGTCCGCCATCTTGGTTTCGAAAGTCCCCGAAAAGAATCTCGCCTCGGCTGCCCCACGTCCCCGTCTTCGCCGTCGCGGCAACCGCGCAGATCGCTCTCGGTGGTCCGCCCACAACGTCAATCGCCTTAAGCCGTCCATCCGCGAAAAACGCGAGCGATCGGCTATCTGGCGACCAGAACGGCGAGTACCCATTTTCTGTCCCTGCCAGCACCCGCGGCGAAACGGAGTTTCTTTCCCGTATCCAGATCTGATTTCGCCCGCCTACCGTTCCTACAAACGCGATGGACCTTCCGTCTGGAGAGATGTTCATCACGTCATAGTCGGGGGTTTCAAACGCCGCGAACTGACCGCCCTCCGGCGGCAGTATCTCGTAGTTGACTTTTTCTGGGTTTGCCGGGGAGCCCCGGAAATATATCGCCCCAGCCAGGGCCGCCAAGCCAAAAATCGCCGCCGGGCCCCACGGAAGCCATGTTTGTGTAAGCAGT
>JBGPHB010000471.1:0-4849 GCA_041484155.1 Bryobacteraceae bacterium | reverse complement strand
TGCGCCTTCCGCAGTTCACCCAGGACGCCGGGCGCCTCGACCGAAGTAACCGTAGCGTCCAGACCCGGCCGGAGATCGCGCAGCGCCCCCTTGACACCCCAGACCGCCATGCTGTCCGGCGCGCCATCGTAAACGAACGTGTCCACATCGGCATGCGTGCGCATGAAATTCGCGATCGGTTGAAACCAGGTTCGCCGCTCGTCGGCCGCGGCCAGTTCAGCCTTGCGATCGATGCGAAGCTGGTGGTAGTTCCATGGGATCCACGCCGCGAAGAACAGAACCAGCCAGACGGGGCGCGTCGCGGCCGAAAGCGCAATCGCGATTCCGATCAGAGGCATGTACAGATACGCTCCAAAGAGCCGGCCGGGGAGGACCAGCATCAGAAGCAGCATGGAAATGAAAGCGAAGACTCCAAAGCGCACCAGCCGGTGGCGTATGAAGAACGGCAGAGCCAGGACACCGAAGCCGGCCAATCCGTAATAGCCGGGCGCAAGAACCAGTTGCGATGCGTAGAAGCGAGCGCAGGTCCACACGGCGGCCGGTGTGAAGCGCAACGAGTAGTCGTTGTCGCGGCGCGTGTTGAACGCCAGCGCTTGTATCCCTAAGATCGCGGAGATCGCTACGAACGGGCTCAAACGCATCCACCGTTTTTCGCCGAACCACCACTCGTACCCGGCAAGCACGAGCGGAAGCAGGATCGCCACTTCCTTCGACTTGAGGGCGAGCCAAAAGAACACCAGGCTGAGGATCAGCCGGCCGCGAATGTAGGACAGGAGGCTGGCGAGCGTGAAGGTTCCGCACGCAAGATCGAAGATGTACATCGGCTCCCAGTAGAGCTCGAACGCGGCAATATGGAAAGCGAACAGCAGCGTGGCGGCGGCAGCGCCGAACGGAGTAGCGCCCAGAGCCCGTACCAGCGCCCACACCAGGATCACGTTCAATAAGTGCAGCAAGTGAATGCCGGTGACGTAGGGGCGGTACCGCAGACCGGCCTGGCGCGCCATCACGAAGTAGTACAAGTGCGCGGCAGGGCGAAAGGTCTCGCTGCCCCCCAACCTGGGCTTGAGCATCTCGGCGCCGTAATGGGAGAGTTCGGCTTCCCGGGCGTTGGCGATATGGTCAAAGTCGTCGTCAGTGAAGAAGCCCCGATAGGCGCCGCGATTCGCGATCAGAAACAAAGCCGCCACTGCCAGCGCGAACGCGAGCCACAGGGTTCGGGGGGATGACACTCACCTGATTGTGCCATTGGGTACGGCGTCCCCGCCAGTGTTCTAAAATAGGCGGACAGTAGATATGCATACTCAACATCCAGTGAGGAAAAAATCGATGCTTTGGATTCTCTTCGCGATCTGCGCGGCATTGTCCTGGGGGTTCTACGGCCCCATCCTGTTCAAAGGACAGATCGGCCTCCGCGATCCGCTGAAAGCGCTTCTGTGCGTGGGCGGCGCGTACTTTTTGCTGGGCATACTGGTGCCGTTAGCCGGTCTCGGGTCGAATACGCTGGTGGGCTTCAACCGTTCGGGGGCGATGTATGCGACCGTCGGCGGCGCGCTCGGAGCGCTGGGGGCGATCTGTATTATTTGGGCTTTCAAGAACGGGGGTGTACCGACATACGTCATGCCGTTGGTGTTCGGCGGGGCGCCGGTGATTAACGTTTTGTACTCGATGTGGTCGCAGCCGCCGAAGGGAGACGTCAATCCGCTGTTGTGGGTGGGGATGCTGCTGGTTCCGGTGGGAGCGGCGCTGGTGTTGTATTACAAGCCATCGTAACCCCGCCCTAACGGGCGGGGCTTTCCGGCGTGGTGGATGAATGCCGTGGACGGGCGCAGCCCCGCAAAGCCCTGCCCGTCAGGGCGGGGTTCAGTTGAGAAATGTAGAAACTCCAGACCCCGCCCTAACGGGCGGGGCTTGCAGAAATGCAGGCCAGGGCCTGCGTTACTTCTTGTAGCCGATTTTGCGGAGGAAGTCGTGGCGCCACTCGGCGTCCGCTTCCGACTCCACGCCTTTGGGGGAGCTTCCGTCGATTACGCCTAAGACGCCGCGGCCCTGCTCCGTCTCGGCCACGATCACTTCCACAGGATTTGCAGTGGCGCAGAAGATCGCGCACATCTCCGGGATCTCGCGGATCCGGCCCAGCAGGTTGATGGGATAACCGTCGCGCATCGCGATCACGAACGTGTGTCCCGCGGCAATGGATTGTGCGTTGCGCGTGGCGTTCAGCTTGAGATCCGGATCGTTGCCGTCGACTCGGGTCAGGCAGGCTCCCGAGGCTTCGTTGAATGCGATGCCAAATTTCATCTGCGGAACGCTGTTGACGATGGCTTCGTAAAGGTCCTCCACCGTCTTGATGAAGTGGCTCTGGCCCAGGATGATATTGCCGTTCTCGGGGATTTCGAGTCGAATCGCTTTCAGCTCCATGACATCCCAATATAATGGAACGTGCTGCTTGACCACATCCGCAAGCTGCCGCACGGCCGGGCGAACCTCAAGCAACTGGTGCGCGAGCTAGGCACGACGCGCGCTGAAATCGAGTCTGAACTCAACAAGCTGGTGCAACGAGGGGACCTGTTCGAGACTCGCGCCGGCCACTACGTCGCCGTGGGCTCGACACGCGAGTTCGCGGCCGGGCGCCTCAGCGTGCATCGCGACGGCTACGGTTTCCTGATTCCCGACGTGCCCGTCTCCGGCCTTAAGGGCGACGTTTACATCGCTAAAGAATCAGCCGCGCGCGCCATGCATGGCGATCGCGTGGTGGTGCGCATCGGGCGGATTGAACGGGATGGCCGCGCGGAAGGCGAGATCGTGCGGGTGCTGCGCCGCGCCCACCTGTCGGTGGTTGGCGAATTCCGGATCGGTCGCTCCGGAAATGTCGTCGTGCCCCATGACGAACGCATTCGCCAGTGGATCGAAATCCCCGACGAGTTCGCGTTGCCAGCGGCCGATGGCCCTGTCGTGAATCGGGTAGGCGCCCGCGCTCTCAAGGTCGCTTCGATCGAAGACCTCGACGGGCTGATCGTCACGGCCGACATCCTCGATTTTGGCGAGGACGGCGAGCGCCCCATTGGCCGCATCGCGGAAATTTTGGGCCATCCCGACGACTTTGGCATCGACGTCGAGATTCTCATCCGCGCCCATCACATCCCGCACCGCTTCCCCGAAGACGTCATCGAGCAGGCCCGTTCCCTCCCCGGCCCGATCCCTCCGGCCGAGTTTGCGCAACGCCACGATTTTCGCTCGCTCGACATCGTCACCATCGACGGCGAGACCGCCCGCGATTTCGATGACGCCGTGTGGGTGGAGCGTCTCGACAACGGGCATTACGCTTTACAAGTCCACATCGCCGACGTCAGCCACTACGTCCGCCCCGGATCGCCCATCGATCGCGAAGCCGCGCTGCGCGGTACCAGTGTCTATTTTCCGGACCGCGCGGTCCCGATGCTTCCCCTGGAACTCTCCACTGACCAATGCTCGCTGCGCCCGGGTTTGGATCGCCTGGTGCTCTCGGCCCTCCTCGAGATCGACGGGCGCGGCGACGTGGTGTCGCAGGATTTCACGCGCGGGGTCATTCGCAGCGTGGAGCGCATGACCTACACGGCGGTCCACGGTCTTCTGGAAGGTGACGAAGCCCTTCGCGAACGCTACGCGCTGCTGGTCGCGCGTTTCGAGTTGATGCGCGAGCTGGCGCTGATCCTCACCCGAAAGCGTGTGCGGCGGGGTTCGATCGACTTCGATTTGCCCGAGGCTCTGCTCGAATTCGACGAGTTCGGTGAGATGACTGGAGTGACCCGCGCGCCTCGCAATGTCGCCCATCGATTGATCGAGGAGTTCATGCTGGCCGCGAACGAAGCGGTCGCGTCGCACCTGGAAGCCGCGGGCCTGCCCATGATCTTCCGCATCCATGACCGCCCGGACCCGAAGCGCGTGCTCGAATTCGAGGAAATCGCCACGCACTTCGGCTATTCGCTGGCAGGCGGGGCCGCACCGGTCAAGCGTTTTCGCGAAACCACCGTCGCGCTGGACAATCCCAATCTCACTTCGCGCAATTACCAGAAACTGGTGGCCAAAATCGAGGGCAAACCCGAGGAGCGCATTCTAAGCTACCTGATGCTCCGTTCGCTGAAGCAGGCCCGCTACAGCGACCGCAACCAGGGCCACTTCGCGCTGGCGGCCGCGAGCTACACGCACTTCACTTCGCCCATCCGGCGCTATCCCGATCTGATCGTGCACCGCATCCTCGCGGCTTATCTCGATAAGAAACGGTACGATGCCGACCTGCACGCGATCGCCGATGCGTCATCGGAGACCGAGCGCCGGGCGGCCGAGGCGGAGCGCGAGCTGGTGGCCTGGAAGAAAGTGAAGTTCATGATCGATCGCGTGGGAGACGAGTTTGGCGCGCTGATCATCTCCACCACGCGATTCGGTTTCTTTGTGGAACTCGAAGAGCTGTTCATTGAAGGGCTGGTGCCGCTCGACACGCTCCCGGGCGACCGCTTCGTCTATCACGAAAACACGCGCAAGATCATCGGAGAGCGCAGCCGCAAGCAGTTCTCGATCGGCGACACGGTGCGGGTGCGGCTGGACCGCGTCGACGCGGTCGAGAAGAAGTTGCAGTTTTCTCTGGTCCAGACGAAGCAAAAACCATTTCACGCAAAGACCTAGCGCGGCATAGCTGCAACCAAAAGGCCGTGAACGAGTTTATCGCAAGGTATAAGGATGAGATCGCAGGGGTAGTGAGCGGGTTCGACCGGTTGCTGTTCCGAGGGACGTTGCGAGCGCTGTACGCGCTACCGGTGATGGACCGCTATCTAGCCAGCCATCGGGTGCTGTACAAGGATTTTGGGCAGCACGT
>JBGPHB010000470.1:0-4850 GCA_041484155.1 Bryobacteraceae bacterium | reverse complement strand
CTCACCGCGCGGAAGGTCGACGTTCGCGTCATCGCGGCCACGAATCACGATCTCCGGGCGGCGATCGCGGAAAAGCGTTTCCGAGAGGACCTGTATTATCGGCTCTCCATGGTGGAAGTTCATGTGCCACGCCTGGCCGACCGAAAAGAAGACCTGGCTCTTCTGGAGCGGCATTTCATCGGACGGTTCGCCACCCAGTACGGGAAAGAAATCCGCGGCCTGACGCATCGTGCCCAAATTGTCCTTTCGCTGCATACCTGGCCCGGAAACGTGCGCGAACTCGAGAACGTGATCGGTCATGCTTGCATGATGACCATGGGCGATACGATCGATATCGCCGATTTGCCGCCCTATTTGCACTCTCCCGCCAAGGCCGCCGATGCTCCTTCATCGCCGCCGTCGGAAGCCGGAACGCTCGAAGAACAGGAGCGGCTGCTGGTCGCTCAGGCCATGGAAGCGGCGGGAGGAAATCAATCCCAGGCCGCTCGCGCCCTGCGCATCGGCCGGGACGCGCTCCGCTACAAACTCAAGAAGCACAACCTGTAAGGAAAAACGCGATCTTACACGCTCAACACCGGGCACGGCGCGCGCCGGATGATCCCATAGGCATGGGTCCGTAGCCGGCCTAGGGTCTCGTGAAGAACGCCGCGCCCGATCACCACCAGGTCGGCATTGTGGCGGCGCGCCTCTTCCCGGACAGCGTCGGCGACGCCTCCCACTGCGATGCATAAAGGAGCCTCCACGCCGGCCAAGGATTGCATTTCGGTGATCTGCCGCCGCGCTTCCTGGCGCATATCCTCTTCAAATCGCCGGTCGACCTGACCGGCTGGCCAGCCTTCGATGCCCGGAACAGCATGCACCAGTCGCAACGTTGCTCCCGCGGCCTTTCCGAACTCGGCCGCCCACTGCATTAGGCCGATGCTTTTGGGCGTGGTATCCACCGCGCAGAGCATGTCGCGGGGCTTCACGTGATCCGGCGACGGCGAATTCTTGACATGCGCCGCCGTCCAGACCGGGCACTGAGCGTCATGCAAGACCTTCGCCGTGACGGATCCCAACAGGAGACTTCGAAACGGCCCGTAGCCGTGCGTTGGCACCATGATGAGGTCGACCCCGTGGTTGTGCGCAAAGTCGGTGATGACCTGCCCCGGATCGCCAAATTCAGCGACTCTTTCAACCGGCAGGTGTCCGAACTCCTTGACCAGCGCGCTGCCGAGCTTCGTCTTCAGCTCGTCCAGGACCTCGCCGGTGTCGACAATAATCGGTCCGGCGTCGCCCATGCCACCGTACCAAAACGGCTGAACCGCGCTGATCAGGGTTACTCTGGCGCCGAATCGGCTTGCCATGGCCTCGACAAACGGAACAGCGCCACAGCAGCGATCCGAGAAATCCAACGGGAACAGAATGTGTTTGATGGCCAGCATGGCCAACTCCTTCCGGAACACACGGCGCGCGGCGTCCTTCCCTCTCGCGCCTAAATTTCGACGCCGCGCTGCCCGTGCGTTTCGCTAAGTGGAGGGCAATTCGTGTACCAACACGTTCCATGACGCATGTGCGGGTTAGGCGCGTTACCGCACCGCCGCATGCGGGATTTGACTCAGCCGGGTGGATTTGCGCAGACTTCACTGGCCCTGAACCTGCTATTGCTCACCATGAGGACACACCCATGTTGCCATTCCGGACGATCCTATTTCCCGTCGATTACTCCGAACCATGCCGTGCGATGATTCCGTACGTGAAGGACATGCGACGGCATTTTCCCGCGGAATTGACCCTGGTTCACGCCTACGGACCGGAGGCTCTCGCGTACAGCAAACTACCGCTTGCGGATCCGGGCCTGCCCGAGGAAGCCCGGGCCATTCAAGAACAGTTACTGCGGGAGTTTTCCGCGAAGGAATTCCCGGGCGAGCATTGTGGGGCGATTGTGGAAAGGGGAGAACCTGGCACTGTCATCCACGAGGTCGTTCAACGCCAGGGAGCCGATCTGGTGATGATGCCGACCCACGGCCGAGGCCCCTTGCGCCGGCTTCTGCTCGGATCCGTGACGGCAAAAGTGCTTCACGACGTCAGCGCCGTCGTTTGGACCGGGGTTCACTCCGCGGTGACGGAGCATCAGCCAGGAGTTCCCTACAAGTCCATCCTATGCGCCCTGGACAGGGGTGAGGAAGCCGAGACGGTTCTCAAGGCGGCCGCTGCGTTTGCCAATTGTTATCGCGCGCAACTCACCCTGCTGCACGTGGTAGAAACCCCGCCGGGATCTTGGGAGATTGACTTCACCCCTTACAACAGAGAGATTGTGGATGCGGCCAACCAGTGGTTGCGGGAGATGAAAGGGTCGCTTGGCCTGGATGTACCCCATACCGTTCTGGACTCGACCATTCCCGAGGGCGTCCGCCAAGAGGCGATCCGGAGGAAGGCCGATCTGGCGATTGTCGGCCGCGGACAGGCTCAGAGCACCTTCAGCAGAATCTGGTCGCGGCTGTATCCGATTGTTCGCGAATCCCCGTGCCCGGTTCTCAGCATCTGACGCCAAGAATGGCTGCCCCACAGGGCCGCAACCAAAGACTCGTACCAGCTGGACCCCGCCCTAACGGGCGGGGCTTGCCGGCAGTTTCGAAAGCCCCGCCCGTCAGGGCGGGGTTCTGGTCGGCAATTCTTCTGGTGGTACAATTTGCGCCTGCGGTGAAGGATCGCGAGACCTGCGTCGCCATACCTGCAACGATTTGTCCCCATAGGATTCCTGATCGCCTCCTGAGTCTATTAACCCACCTGCGCCTTACGGCTCAGCGTCACCTGAATCCATCAGCAATGCAGAGCGCGCTTCGTCGCATGCCTGCTGGGCCGCATTTACCCTTTCATGGGCCTCATCAAAAGCGTCCCCGCACAATCCTTTTAGCGCCTTCGCGTGCTCGGAGAGCACGTCTACGGCGGCTCGATACTCGTCGAACAGCTCCTTGCGTCCCTTTCTCACGCTCACGATTCGACCGATTTACCAGGCCCGATACAGATAGGCTGCCGCGAGTAGCAGTCCGCCGGCAAGCGTGATGACCGTCAACGTCTTGCCCCAGCGGTCGACATTTTCAAGCTTTCGGAAGAACGCGACTTGCCTTGGAATCAGCTTTTCTTCGCCCGGGCCTATGTGGATCATGTCGTCTTCATGTATCTCCGCCAGATTTCTGTAGAGCGCCAGTCCGAGTACAACGAGCGCCAGAAAACACCAGGTCACAACGTAGGGAATCAGATTCATAACCACCTCCGGTTCTTACGCATGCAATTTGCCAGCCACGGCGCCGGCCATAACAAGTGGTATTCCACCTGCTACCCAGAGCCCGTCCGCACTCGAAAGGAGTTCACGTGAACAGGAAAAGTACGGGCTTTGCGCTACTGGGAGGGCTTCTCGTGTGCGTTTTCGGCGCGGCACAGAGTTCGCAACCGGAACGTCGGAACGGCAAGCGGCTGATTGACCCACTCGAGGGACAGGCGTTGTACGGGACATACTGTGCGGTATGCCACGGCGAGGATGGCAAGGGCGGAGGGCCCATGGCGCGGGTTCTCAGGACGGCGCCGCCGGACTTGACCCACATCTGGATGCGCTACGGTCGAAGGTTTCCCCTGGAGCGAGTGCAGAAGATCATTTCCGGCGAAACCGAAGTAGGGGCGCACGGAACGCGAGAGATGCCCTTGTGGGGTCCGATTTTCGCTCAAGCCGCTTGGGATGAGGATCTGGGGCGGGTTCGAATACGCAATCTGGCCAAGTACCTCGAGAAGATCCAAGCGAATTGAAGCCTGCCGGATGGGTTTACCTGTCCGCCAGTTGCATCCGGGTCGCGTCCAGGCGTTCGGCGACTACGCCGAGGAGGCGTTTCATAAAGGCGTAGCCGAGCTCCGGATCGGCATCGCAGATCTGCCGCAGTTGTCTGCCGCAGAAAGCGATGGTGGAAACCTGGGACACCGCGCGTGCCTGGAAGTGCGTGTGGCCGGATTCCGAGAGAGCCGACCAACCCAGCTCTTCACCAGCATTCAGGGTTTGGATGCGAACCGGGCGGCCCGCGACGATCGCTTCCACAGCTACCGTGCCGGCAATGATTAGGTACAGATATTCCGATTTCGCTCCCTCGCGGAAGATGATCTGATCGCGATTGAAGAGAGCATCCGTGGCGAGGGGGAGCAGCTTAATGACATGCCGCTGCTCGAGTTCGCTCAGCAATTGATAGGCTCGCGCCGTTTCGGTGAATTCAACTGGAATCATGACCTCGGCCTCCCTCGCCACCGTGTTCAAGAGCAAATCACCCTCCATTCCGAACCGAGGTTATTGGTTACGTTATGGGTTTCGGCACAAAGTTAAGTGGTCATGAACATGCTGTAAGATGTTGAGAAAGGGAACAACATGAACCTGAAGGCTACTTGGGCTTTGATCGCAGGCGGAGCGGTCTCGGTCCTCTTGCTGAGCGCGGCCCAGAACCAGAAGACGCCGCCTCAGGAAACCACGCGACTCATTGATTCGATCCAGGGTCCGGCGTTGTACAAGGCATATTGCGCGGCGTGCCACGGTCCCAGCGGCACAGGTAATGGCCCCATGGCGAAGTCGGTCAAGGTCCCGCCGGCGGACTTGACCAGCATCGCGGCGCGCAACGGCGGCAAGTTTCCGCGGATGCGGATGGAGAGGATCATCTTGGGTGAAGCCGGCGTGCCGGAGCATGGGACGCGAGAAATGCCGCTATGGGGGCCGATCTTTTCACAAGTCACTTCGGATCAGGATTTAGGACGCATACGCGTGGACAACCTGGCAAGGTACATTGAGGGGATGCAGAAAAAGTGATCGTCCCGGCGTTGCAACGACGCCGCGCCTG
>JBGPHB010000469.1:0-4859 GCA_041484155.1 Bryobacteraceae bacterium | reverse complement strand
GAAGCCTCCTCACCCTGTGCCCGGAGCCAACCTGCACGATACAGCAAGAGGCGTGCCGACTCAAGCCTAACCTTCATGTCTACAATACGATGGGAAACCGCCTGGAACGCCGATCTAGAACGCGACGTTGAAGTGGCGCCTACCGGCCACATAAACTTCCCGCCGCACTATCCAACGACTCAGGACCTACGTGCTTCCTGATCGGCTAAACTAAGCTGAATCCTGAAGATGTCTCTCTCCGTGGGCGAGAAACTCGGCCCGTACGAAATTCTTGCGCCCCTTGGCGCGGGTGGCATGGGAGAAGTGTGGAAGGCGCGGGTCACGTCGTCGCGATTAAGCGGCTCAAGGGACAATATACCGGGTGTTTCGAACAGGAGGCTCGCGCCATCGCGGCGCTAAATCATCCGAATATTTGCGTACTGTACGATATTGGGCCGGACTACCTGGTGATCGATTACGAGCCCGGTTTCTCAACGAAGCGCTTGTTGGTTCGAACGCCGCGAGGTTTGCCTATGGAGTACGAGAATGCTCAGAAGCGAATCCTCGATGTGCTTGGTCAATGGAAGGCGCGAGCGCTCTTGACTGCGCGACTTGCGGGTATGCCGCTCGCTCCGAGCATGTAGACTAGCGGGGTAAGTCTGAAAACATATGGCAACCGCGAACACTACAGCCGGTCCGCAAGATTTTGCTCCCAACACGGCAGGCCATCGCGCGTATCGGCTCACGGCCATCGACATGCTGCGGGGTCTGGTGATCGTGATCATGGCCATCGATCACGTAAGGGACTACTTCCTGGCCGGCGCCGAGCAGGACCCGATGGCGAACCCCAATATTACGGCGGGCCTGTTCGCAACCCGTTGGATCACGCACTTTTGCGCGCCGGTGTTTGTGCTGCTTGCAGGCAGCAGTGCCGGCCTGATGGCGGCCAGAAAAAGCCGAGGTGAGTTGGCGCGATTCCTTTTCACGCGCGGCATGTGGCTTATCTTTGTCGAGATTTTCATCATCTCCACAGGCTGGACCTTCGCACCCGGCGGAATTGCAGAAGCCGGAGGGCTGGTATGGGTCGCCATGCAGGTGATCTGGGCGATCGGCGCGAGCATGGTTGTCCTCTCTGGCCTGCAGTGGCTTGGACGGAATGCATGTTTCGCCCTCGGCGTTGCGGTCGTCGCGGCGCACAACCTGCTCGATCCGATCTGGCCGGCGAGCAAGATCCTCGATCAACAATGGCCGGCTTGGGTGGCTCTGCATTCGTCGATGTCGCTGCATGCGGGGCCATTCTTGTTCGTTTTCCGCTACCCGGTCCTGCCTTGGATCGGAGTGATGTTGCTCGGCTTCGGAATCTCCGGAGTCTTCGGACTGCCCGCGGCGCGCAGGAACACCATCTTGGTTCGCGCGGGCGCGAGTCTTACGTTGGGTTTTCTTCTCCTTCGTGCGGCAGGCATCTATGGAGATCCGAATTCATGGCAAGTACAGCCGGGCGGAATAACGGCCACCGTGATCGATTTCTTGAATACAACAAAGTACCCTCCGAGCCTCCTATATCTGATGATGACTCTTGGTCCGGCAGCCATTCTTTGTGCCTTTGCTGACCGCATCCCCGGTGGCATCAAGGATGCTCTGGTAGTGTTTGGTCGCGTCCCGTTTGCTTTCTATGTCGCGCACATTTATCTCATCCACCTATTGAGCGTGCTTCTGGGCGCGATCCAGGGTTTCAGCGTTCATCAGATGATGACCTCCAGTCGTTTCTACCCAAAGGGATATGGCGTCGGGTTGCTTGAAATTTACATCGTGTGGGCTCTGGTCGTGGCCCTGCTCTATCCGTTCTGTCGCTGGTTCACAGGAGTGAAGGCGCGTCGCCGGGACTGGTGGCTAAGTTTTATTTGACCTCCTATGCTGCTCGCGGTGGGCGACAAACTCGGCCCTTACGAAATCCTCGCACCTCTTGGTGCGGGCGGAATGGGCGAGGTTTGGAAGGCGCGCGACACGCGCCTCAATCGGGTCGTCGCCATCAAGCGCCTGAAGGGCCAGCACACGGCGCGCTTCGAGCAGGAAGCGCAAGCGATTGCCGCGCTCAATCATCCGCACATTTGTCAGATCTACGATGTCGGGCCGGATTATCTGGTGATGGAATACGTGGAGGGCAAACCCCTGCATGGGCCGCTTCCGGTGGAAGAAGCCGTGAAGCTGGCTCTTCAAGTCGCGGGCGCGCTCGAAGAAGCGCATGCCAGGGGCATCCTTCATCGCGACCTGAAACCTGCCAACATTCTGGTGACGCAGAAGGGCACGGCCAAGCTGCTTGATTTTGGGCTGGCTAAGCTGATGACCGATTCCGATTCGGACGCCACCCAGACCATCGAAGGAACAATCCTGGGCACTGCGGCCTATATGGCGCCGGAACAGGCCGAAGGAAAGGCGCTCGACGAGCGTTCGGACGTGTTCAGCTTTGGCGCCGTGCTCTACGAGATGCTCTCGGGAAGCCGTGCCTTTGGCGGAAGCTCCATGGCCCGAGTCCTGAGCGCCGTACTGCGCGATGACCCCGCGCCACTCCACGCCCCCGCCGAACTCCAGCGTATCGTCAGCAAGTGCCTGGCAAAGCAGCCGGGAGGCCGTTTCGCGAGCATGGGCCTGGTACGGCAGGCGCTGGAGGAACTGGCAGAGCCCGCGCCGGGCGCCGGGGAGAAGACCGGCGCCCGCGCCCCCGCGGTGTGGCGACGGCCGGCATTGGCCTCCCTGGTGATCCTCATGGGATTGGTGGTGTATCTGGCCGCGCGTTCCGGCGTCTTGCGTCCGGCCTCGCGCGCGCCCGAGGCTGCCATCGATCCTCATGCCATCCGATCGATTGCCGTCCTTCCGCTCGACAATTACTCGGGCGACCCCAACCAGGACTATTTCGCCGAAGGCATGACCGATGAGTTGACGGCAGACCTCGCAACCATCAGCCAGCTTCGAGTGATCTCGCGCGGCTCAGCGATGCAGTTCAAGGGCGAGCATCGGCCGCCAGCGCCCGAGATCGCCAAGCGCCTTAACGTGGACGCGGTCGTGGAAGGTTCTGTGCTCCGGGCCGGCGACAAAGTGCTCATCACGGCCCAATTGATCGATGCGCGGGCGGACAAGCATTTGTGGGCCAAGAGCTTCGAGCGCAGCTCGCGCGATGTGCTTGCGCTCCAGGATGAATTGGCTTCGGCAATCGCGCGTGAGATCCATGTGCAATTAACTCCCGCCGAGCAGTCGCGGCTGACCAGCGCGCCCAGTGTGAATCCCGAGGCACATGACGCCTATCTGAAAGGCCGGTATTTCTTCAATCGCCCGAGTGACGAAAACCTGAAGAAGGCGATCACGCAATTTGAAGAGGCGGTCCGGCTGAATCCGAACTATGCCCCTGCATTCTCAGGACTGTCAGATGCCTACCTCTGGGCCGGTTACAACGAAGGAGTCCTTACAGCTTCGGAAGCGAGGCCCAAGGCCAAAGCCGCCGCTGAGAAGGCCATCCAACTGGACAACAACTCGGCCGAAGCCCACACCTCCCTGGCCACATTCAGACTCTTCTACGAATATGATTGGGCAGGCTGCGAGGTAGAATTTCGCCGGGCGTTCGCACTCAATCCAAATTACGCGTTCGCTCATGACCAGTTCGGTCTGGGGCTTGCCTTCCAGGGACGGTTCGACGAATCGGCGGCCGAGGGCAAGCGTGCGTCCGAGCTAGACCCGCTGTCCCCGCAAATTCCGGTTGACACTATTTTCGCGTTTGCCTGGCAAGGTAAGCACCAAACGGCGAGGGAACAGGTCAAGAGGGCGGCGGATCTCGATCCGACCTTCTTCTTTCCTCCATGGGCTTACGCGTGGATCGATATTCAAGCCGGGAACATCAGCGCCGCCATCCCGGAAATGCGGAAGGCCGAAGCGATGGAGTCGCCCGCATTTGTTGCCGCCTGGCTCGCGTACGCGTATGGAGCTTCAGGCGATCGAACCCATGCGATGGCGGAGATGGGGGAACTGAAAAAAAGGTCGTTGCGTGGTTCCGTTACGCCGTTCAACCTGGCTCTCGTGTATCTCGGTCTGGGCGATCGCGCACGTGCAGTGGATTACCTGGAGCGGGCCTACGCCTCCGATTCGCAGTGGCTGGGGTGGCTCAAAAGCGACCGGATCTTCGATCCGCTCCGCTCAGAGCCGCGATTCGTTGCGCTCATGAGGAAGCTGAGATTCGACAAGTAAATGTGGGAAGTGTCGCCTCTCCTGCAGTCGCTTTACGCTCTCGAATGTGGCGTTGTATGGGAAACAGCCGGACGAATCTCTCGGTCGGTTTAAGCCGGAAGCTCGACTACGAAGCGGTTAGGCAAGAGAAACTTCCGGATGCGTCATGCAGCAGTTATCCGCGTGCTGATCGAAAGGGTTAATCGTGGCCTACTGTTATCTGAGGTGGGCGTAGTGCAATCGTCCCCAGGGCCAGCTTCTTCTCCTGCAGCAGATGTAGTTAAGACTGGCCGATCTCCTCGGCGCCCGTAACTCCGGGGACCCACCGAAGTAGCGGGCGAACTGCTCCACGGCCAAAATGTAGCCGCGGATCGTGGCGGTGGTATAGTTACGACGTGTCTGTTATGCCGAGCCGAAGACAATTCCTCGTTTCCACAACCACCGCCAGCATCGCAGCTTCCACTGCAAACTCACAAACACCGGCCAGCGATCGCGCACTCTGGCTATCAACCCTCGACAAGATCGCAAGACCGGTCCTCACCAACCTCGCCCGCCATCAACTAAAAGCCACGATGCCGGTCGAAGGAAAGACCGCCGACCGCCCCCAATACACCCACCTCGAAGCCATTGGCCGGACCCTCGCCGGCATCGCCCCATGGCTTGAACTG
>JBGPHB010000468.1:0-4859 GCA_041484155.1 Bryobacteraceae bacterium | reverse complement strand
CTTGTACTATCGCGTGAACGTATTTCCCATCACGATTCCACCGCTGCGCGACCGCCGCGAAGACATCCCCACGCTGGTGCGCTATTTCGTTCAGGAGTTCGCGACCCGGATGCGCAAGCAGATTGAAGCGATTCCGGCGGAGGCGATGGAGGCCCTGGTCGGCTATTCGTGGCCCGGGAATATCCGCGAGCTTCGGAACGTGTTGGAGCGATCGGTGATTGTGACGTCTGGCAAGAGACTACGGATTCCCAAAGATGCTCTCGACGCGCAGTTCCCGGAACCAGCGGGAGTCGTGCCGCTCGCGGATGCCGAGCGGCGGCATATCATTGAAGCGCTGAACGCGAGCAACTGGGTCGTCGGCGGGCCGAAGGGCGCTGGTGCTTTGCTCGGTCTGAAGCGGAGCACGCTGCAGTCGCGGATGCAGAAGCTCCGGATCGCACGAGCCCGATCGGCGGGGTAATTGTCCACACGGCAGACGAAACCGTCTGCCCCACCTTGCCCATAATACTTGGGTGGGGCAGGCGGTTTCGCCTGCCTTCAGCGGTCCCAGCGCCAATCCCAATCGCGATACGCCCGGCGACGCGCTTCCCGGCGTGCCTGCCGGGCTTCTCGTGCCGCTTCGATACGATCCCGCATGAGTTCTCGCCGGGCCCGCAGGGCGTCCATGCGCCACTCGAAGGCGTCCCGTCGAGCTTCGAACCGTTCGTGGCGGATTTCGCTGCGGATCCGCCGGCCTTCGCCGGGGCCATCCCACCAACACGTGCCAACCCAGGGCACAACCAGGATCAGGGCTACCAACGCTACTAGCATTCTCAACCTCCCGTTGGAAGCTAATACGGCGAATCGCAGGATTAGTTTCATAGTTTTCTAGCTGCCGAAATATCGGCTATTGCCTAAATACAGGCACTTAACGTTCGGCACACAACACATTCTAAATGACTAAGAGTGGGGCGTGGGTTGCAGTCTCAACGGACTGATATGATGAAGGCACAATTGCGAGAGGCGGGCGAGCAGGTGGTCTTGCAGGTTTGCGGGCGAGTCACCGAAGGTTGGGTTACCGAACTGGAGCGATGCTGGCGAAGCGCCAGGACGGAACACCCGCGGAGTCGATTCTCGGTCGACCTTCGCGGCGTCACGTTCATCGATCGAGCCGGGGAGGATCTGTTGAAGCAGATGCATCAGGACGGCGTCAGCTTCCTGGCCAGCGGTCTGCTTATCCAGGAAGTTGTAAACCAGGTGACAGGTGGCTCGAAATGAGGCGGGTGTTGTCCGTGCTCTATGGCCTTTCGCTGCCGCTGGCGGCACAGGGTCCCAAAGGGCCGCCCCTGCCCGAACCGGTATTTGCCAACGTGCCGTCGGGAGGACTCTCATCCAGCCCTCTGGGCCAATTTCAAGGGAGCGTCCCGAGCGGACAGGCGACCGCGACGCCGCTCTCTCTCAGTCTTCAAGAAGCCATCGACCGCGGCTTGAAAAACAACCTCGGTTTGCTGGTGCGCGAGACCAACAACCGCGCCTCCCAAGCCGAGAGAATCCGGGCCTTGAGCGCGCTGATCCCGTTCGCGGCGGCTAATATTTCGGAAACCGCTCAGCAGATCGCGCTGGCCTCGTACGGCTTTAGATTCCCGGGCCTGCCCTCTGTGAATGGGCCGTTCGGATACACCGACTTCCGCGCTTCGGCGTCTCAAAACATCTTCGACATGCCCGCCATCAAGAACCGGCGCGCGGCGATCCAGAATGGGCAAGTCTTGCAATTGTCCTATCAGGACGGCCGCGATCTGGTGGTGCAAGCCGTCGCCGCGGCGTATCTCCGGATCATCGCGGACGCGGCGCTTCTGGACGCAACCCGCGCACAAGTAGCGACGGCGCAGGCCCTGTATGAAAGAGCCCGGGATCAGCATCGCGCCGGTATCCTGCCGGCCATCGATGAGTTGCGAGCGCAGGTCGAGCTAAGAATGCAGCAGCAGCAGATTCTCGCCCAGGACAATCAGCATGCCAAAGACAAGCTCACTCTGGCGAGGGTGATTGGGTTGCCTTCGGGCCAGGCCTTCGAGCTTGCCGACACGATTCCTTACACGCCTCTCGATGGGCTTGCGGCGGATCAGGTTTTGAGCCGAGCTTACGAATCGCGGTCGGACTACCAGAGCGCGAAAATGCAGGTCCGCGCGGCCGAGACCGCGCGTCAGGCAGTCATCTTCGCGCGCTTTCCCACGGTGTCGATGACCGCCGACTACGGCGATATCGGCGCCAATATCGGCAATTCCCATGGCACATTCGCGGTGACCGGATCGCTGCGATTTGCCCTGTTCGACGGGCAACGGGCTCGCGCCGATCTGATTCAGGCCGACGGCGTCATCAAACAACGCAGAGACGAGCTGGCAGATCTTCAGGGCCAGATCGATTTCCAGGTGCGCACGGCGCTGCTGGACCTGAAAACCGCCGCGGACCAGGTGGCCGTGGCCCGGGACAATGTCGATCTGGCGAATCAGACTTTGGTGCAGGCGCGCGACCGGTTCGTGGCGGGCGTCACGGACAATATCGAGGTCGTCCAGGCTCAGGAGTCGGTGGCCAGCGCGAATCAGAACATGATTGCGAGCACCTATGCGCACAATTTGGCAAAGGTGTCGCTGGCGCGCGCCGTGGGCGAGACGGAGACCAGCTTGAAGCAGTTTATGGGGGGACGGTAACTATGAGAGCCATCGTCGTGCGGACGATCGTCGTAGTGGTGATTGCGCTCCTGGCATACGGCGGGTATGCGATCTGGAAGGATCTTTCCAAGGTCGAATCGACCGACGACGCGCAGATTGACGGCGAGATCCACGCGATCAGCTCCCGGGTCTCCGGCCACGTGGTCGAGGTGATGGTGGAGGATCAGCAGATTGTGAAGGCTGGACAGATGCTGGTTCAGCTCGACCGAAAGGATTATGAAGTCGCCGTGGCCAAGGCCAAGGCCGACTTGGCCGATGCTGTGGCGGGGTTGCTGAGCTCGCGAACCGACGTGCCGATCACTTCGGTGACGACGGCCAGCACGCTCTCCGGCGCAAGATCCTCACGCGAGGATGCGCGGGCCGGCGTGAGCTGGGCGGAGCAGCAATTGGGCGCCTCCCGGGCGCGGCTGGTTACGGCGCAAGCCAATGTCCGCGTCGCTGAGGCGAACGATTCCAAGGCGGCGCAGGACGTCAAGCGATACAAGATGCTGGTCGATAAGGACGAGATTTCCAGGCAACAGTACGATCAAGCCGTCTCCAGCGCCGAAGCTGCCCGAGCCACTCTGGATTCGCAAAAGGCCGCCGTCGCCGAGGCCCAGCAGAACATTGTGGTCGCCGAGAGAGCCATCGACCAAGCCAAGACCAAGGTGGCACAAGCTGAGGCGTCCGTGGAATCCGCCATGACCGCTCCGCAGCAGGTGAAGGTCACGGAGGCACGCGTTAATTCCGCCGAGGCCAAAGTACAACAGCAGCGAGCGCTACTCGAACAGGCGGAGTTGAACATGAAATACACGGTTGTGGTGGCCCCTGTGAACGGTGTGGTCGGAAAGAAAACGGTGGCGGAGGGGCAGAACGTCTCGGCTGGCCAGGAACTCATGGCCATCGTTCCCTTGGATGATATCTGGGTGACAGCGAACTTCAAGGAAACCCAGTTGAAGGAAATGAAGATCGGCCAGGCGGTGAACATCAAGGTAGACGCCTACGGCCGGGACTACACCGGGAAAGTGCTACGCATCGCGGGCGCGAGCGGATCCAGATTCAGCCTGCTTCCGCCCGAGAACGCCACCGGAAACTACGTGAAGGTGGTGCAGCGGATCCCGGTGCGCATCGCGCTCAATCCCGGCCAGAATTACGATCATCTGCTTCGTCCCGGCATGTCCGTGGTTCCCTCGGTACAACTGCGATGAATCCTGAGTGGCGTCCCAAACACAATCCGTGGGTGATCGCCCTGGTGGTGACCATGGCGACGTTCATGGAGGTGCTCGATACCAGCGTCGCCAACGTCGCGCTGCCGCACATCGCGGGCAATCTGGCCGCCAGCCAGGATGAAAGCGCGTGGGTCCTGAGTTCCTATCTGGTCGCCAACGCGGTGATTCTGCCAATCAGCGCGTGGTTCGCCACGCGATTCGGGCGCAAGCGGTTTTACATGAGTTGCGTGGTGCTGTTCGGGATCAGCTCCCTGCTCTGCGGACTCGCGCCGAGCCTGTCCATGCTGGTATTTTTCCGCGTTCTTCAGGGGTTGGGCGGAGGCGGGCTGGCGCCCAGCGAACAGGCCATCCTGGCGGACACGTTTCCGGCGCAGAAGCGCGGCATGGCGTTCGCCGTTTACGGAATGGCGGTGGTGCTTGCGCCGGCCATCGGTCCCACGCTGGGCGGGTATATTACTGACAATTTCAATTGGCGCTGGATTTTCCTGATCAATGTGCCGGTGGCGATTTTGTCTCTCATCCTGACCTACCGCCTGGTGGAAGACCCTCCGCACGCGAAAGCCGGGAAACGGGCTGGCATCAAGGTCGACTACATCGGACTCGGATTAATCGCCATCGGGGTCGGAGCGGCTCAAGTCGTCTTCGATAAAGGCGAGCGGGAAGATTGGTTCTCGTCGAATTTCATCATCACGTTCGCCGTCACTTCGGTCGTGTGCATTCTGACTGCCTTGGTCTGGGAGTATCGCCATGAGAACCCGGTGATCGATATCCGGCTGTTCAAGCACCGGAATTTTGCGGTCTCGTGCCTGATGATGTTCATGCTGGGCGGAGTGCTCTTCGGCGCGACTGTATTGATCCCCCAGATGGTGCAGAGCTTGATGGGTTACTCGGCCCAGGACGCTGGAATGGTCCTCTCGCCGGGCGCGTTCGTCATTATTCTCATGTT
>JBGPHB010000467.1:0-4860 GCA_041484155.1 Bryobacteraceae bacterium | reverse complement strand
GATCGAACTTCGCGTACCGGCTACCAGAATGACCGAGATTGTGAATGAGCGGCGTGGGATCACCGCCGATACCGCTCTTCGCCTGGCTCGCTACTTCAACACGACTCCCAAGTTCTGGCTGAACCTTCAGGCTTCTTATGATCTGGCGATGGCGGCCGAGGCCAAACAGGAAGAAATCGCGCGTACCATCCATCCGCGCGAGGCGGCCTGAGTCCTACTGATTCATGAGCTGTGACAGCAGCGGAATACTCTTCGCATCGGGCGACTCGGGAAGCGACTTGATGTACGCGAAAATGTCCGCTAACTCCGCGTCGGGAACGATCTTCACGCCATAGGGCGGCATCTGGCGCGGATTGCGGACGTAGGCCATGAACGCGGCCTGCGCCAGCTTCATCGGGACCAGCCGCGCTCCCTGCCCGCCATGGCCGTCGTAGCCGTGGCAGGTGTAGCAGCGATACTTGGCATCGAAGAGGGTTTTGCCGTTGGCCGCGTTGCCCGACTGAGCGCTCGCCGTCGCCACGCCAAGAATCAAACCAAGAAACAGGTTGCGCACGAGGTTCTCCTTAGCGCGGCTGCGTGACCACGTCGATCAGCGCCGGCTCGCCTTTCTTGACTATCTCGATCCCCCGCTTGAGCGCCGGTGCCAGATCTTTCGGATCCGTAATCGGCCCCTCGCCGTAAACGCCGTACGCTTTCGCCATATGCGTGTAATCGATGTTCGGGTTGATGAGCGTGGTACCGATATGGGCGCGGTCCGCTCCCCGATTGTGGATGGCGCACTGCCCCTGCACGAACATGACCTCGGCGTGATAGGCGCGGTTGTTGTGCATGACCGTCAGCAGCGGGATGTTGTGATGCGCAGCGGTCCACAATACGCCCGGGGCGTAGTTCAGGTCACCATCGGTCTGAATCGCGACGGACAGCCGTCCGTGCTTCTTGTTGGCCAGCGCCGCTCCACAGGCCGCCGGCGCGCCGTAGCCCATGCCGCCCGCGCCCTGCCCGCCCAGGTACTGATAAGGTTTGTCGAAGTTCCAGAGGGCGTTGGGCCAGCTACTGATGAAACCGTACCAGGAGACTAACGACCAGTCCTCGTTCTTGATCAACGGCCAAAGCTCCGCGCACAGTCGAGCGACACTGATCGGGCTCGAATCCCAGCCGTAGGCTGCGTCTGAAATTCGTTGATTGCGCGCCACCTTGTGCGCCTCGGCCAGCTTCGCGCCGCGCTCTTGCAAGGCCCGCTTGCGGTCCGGCGTGATGAGTTTCTTGCAAGCTTCGATCAGATAGGGCAGCGTGGCTTCCGCGTCAGCCCCGATGTCCAGGTCGATGTCGGCATAATGCCCGAAATCCTGAATGTTACTCTTGTGACTGAGCGTGACGGCAGAGATTTGGATCACCTTCGCTCCCCGCGTCCGCGCCGTGCGCGCCGTCGGCAGAACATCGTTGATTTCCAGGCATAGCGTGACGTCAGGCTGATACCCCGCTCCGCCAGTGCCGCCGAGGGGATGATGATTCGGAAATTCCATCCGCTCCTGGCTGTTGACCGGCGACTGCAAGGTTTCCGCAAGCTCCACCAGCAGCTTCATTCCGTTTGGAGTCCGAACGGTGCGTTGCGTGATGATGAGAGGGCGCTCCGCGGCAACCAACATCCGCGCCGCTTCGGCCACCGCAGCCATGTCGCCCGCCGGAGGAGCCGTCATGGTCAATTTCGGAATCCGCGGTTCGGCGCCCGCGATCGCGTGCATCTGTAGCTCGGCGTTCGCCACGATGAGCACCGGCCCCATCGGCGGCGTCATCGCGATCTTATACGCCCGCACGGCCGAATCGGAGAAATGGCCGAGCGAGAGCGGTTCGTCGTCCCACTTCACATAATCCCGGACCAGCAACCCCAGATCCTGAGCGCTGTGATAGGACTGCACGCCCGGGCCCCGCTGCGCGCCGTCGCCGTGGTTGCCGACGACCATGTAGATCGGCACCCGGTCAGCATACGCGTTATAAATCGCCATCGAAGCATGCTGCAACCCGATATCGCCGTGAATCAGCGCCATCATCGGCTTGCCTTCGACCTTGGCGTAGCCGTGAGCCATCGCGACCGCGGATTCTTCATGGCAGCAAGTCAGAAATTCCGGCATTTTGTTATCGCCGTAATTGATCAGCGACTCATGCAGCGATTCAAAAGTCGAGCCGGGATTGGAGGTGAGGTACTCGAGATTGAGCGTCTTGAGCACGTCCACCATGAAGTCGGACCCAGGCCGTTCGATGACCCGCGCCGAGACCGGCACCGGCCGCGCACCCGTGTCGGCCGCCAGCGTAGTGGCGTTGAGCTGGGCGCCGCCGTTGCGCTGGGCGACATCCTGCGCCTTCGCCGCCGGGGGCTTCACGACCAGCGCAGCAGCGCCGGCAGCCGCGCCCTTCAGGAATCCACGCCGGCCCACCGAAGTCTTCTGAGCTTTAGCCATGATGCCGATCCTCCTGGATCATCTTCTCTATGTTAGTTCTGCCTGTCAAGCCCCGCCCGTCAGGGCGGGGTCTGGAGTTTCTCTAACAGAACCCCGCCCTAACGGGCAGGGCTTTGGCGGGCCCAGTTGGCGGGCGTGGTTGCAAATCGCCCGTCAGGGCGGGGTTCGCGCTAAAGCCCCGCGTGCGCTTGCAAATCGAATCCGGCAGCCAGGTTTACCGGAACCACCTCGTCCTCCCGGACTCCGGTCTCGCGCGCGACTTGCTTTCCGTAGCTCTTCTCGCTCCACCGAGCCATGATTTGGCCGAGTGTCATGCCACGCGAAAACTTGGCGCGCAAGTCGGCCATCAGGGCCGCTTTGCCGTGTGCGTCGGTCTCGAACCACGCATACGCATTCTTACCTCTCCGCGCTCCGGGCTGACGGGCAAAAACCAAAGCGCCGGGATTGTGTTGTCGGCGAACCAGCGAGTGTAGATTATTCCACCCCTCGTGGACGCTGATCGAAGCCGCGATCCGCTCGATCTGCGTGGGCCGCTGTTCGACGTAGCAGAATACGGCTGGAACATACAGCGAGGAGACCAGCAAGGGGCAAAGTAGGATCATCATGCGAGCACCGAAACTGAACGGGCCTTCGGTGAAATTGATTCCGTCCCGCTATTGTGCTTTCGCGGGTTGCGCCCGGCAATATTACTCTTTCCCCATTGGTACTGAGCGTGGCCGAGTTCCCTGTTGGTACTGAAAGGGGCATATTAATGGCCGAAGTCATTTGGAATCAATGAGTGGCATCGTCATCGACAAGACGTGAAGCGGGGTGTATAGTAATGGAAGCCAAAACGGCTTCCAAAGGAGATTGGCCATGACGTACTCTCGCAGAGACTTGAGTTTGCTGCTTCCCGCGCTGGTGGCGACCACTGCCCGCGCGCAAAGCGGAAACGGTTCACCGGCCGCCGCAGCCGCCCCCGCCGCCGACAACAGCGTAGAGAAGTTGCCGGTCATGAAGACCAGGTCGTTCCTCTATAACGAAATACCCGTCACCGTGAACGGCAAGAACAAATCACGCAGGATGTTCACCGCCAAAACACATACGGGCTTCAAAATGGAGTCGCACCAGAGCGACATCGCTCCCGGCGAAGTGAATCACCCTCCCCATCAGCATCTGCGGGAAGAAATGATGCTGGTCCGCCTGGGAACCATGGAGTTGACCATTGCCGGAAAGCCCTACAAGCTGGGTCCCGGTGACGTGGGTGTAATCGGTTCCAACGAAGTCCACAACGCGAAGAATGTGGGAACCATTCGCGCCGAATACTTCATCGTCAACATTGGACGCGACGACATATAGGCGCCAGGGAGGCTGTAATGCGACGTGCACATCGATTGGGATTCGTGTTTGCGGCGGTTACGTTGATGGGAGCCGACATCCAGCCGATCAACGACCTGCCTAACGGCGGCTATCGAACCGTCCGGGACTGGGGCGCGCCTCCGGACGGAGCCAAGTGGGCCGCGGTGACGGCAGTGGAAGCTGCTCCCGACGGCAGCATCTACGTCATTCACCGCTGCAAAGACAACTCCTGCGCCGACCGGACCGAGCCGCCGATTCTCAAGTTCGACAAGTCCGGAAAATTGGTGAAGAGCTGGGGCGCGGGCATGTTCGTGTTTCCGCACGGCGCCACCGTGGACGCACAGGGAAACCTCTGGGTAACCGACGCGCAAATCAAGGACGGCAAGGGTTACCAGGTGTTCAAGTTCAACCCGGATGGCAAGGTGCTGATGACGCTCGGCAGCAAGCCCGGAGTCGCCAGCGCCGATCCCGGCGCGTTCGATGAGCCGACGGATGTGCTGATCGCGCCCAACGGCGACATATTCGTCTCGGAAGGCCATACCGGCGGGACCGTGGGGAATGACCGCATCTCGAAATTCTCCAAGGACGGGAAGTTCATCAAGTCGTGGGGAAAGAGGGGAACGGGACCGGACGAATTTAATTCTCCTCACACTCTCGCGATGGATTCCAGAGGACGGTTGTTCGTGGGCGACCGGTCCAACAATCGCATTCAGATCTTCGACCAGGATGGCCGCTTCCTCGAGACTTGGATGCAATACGGCCGTCCCAGCGGGATTCTGATCCTGAAGGACGACACGATGTACGTGGCCGACTCCGAGTCGTGGGGCAAGGATGAACCTGGCTGGAAGAAAGGCATCCGGATCGGCAACGCCAAGGACGGGTCAGTGAAATTCTTCATTGAAGACATGGAATCGACCACGGAAGACCACAGCGGTGCGGAAGGCGTTGGCGTGGACGCCGAGGGCAACGTCTACGGCGCCGTGGTGCGCCGGCAGATGTTGGAAAAACACATCAAACTTCGCTAGAGCCTGCAAAACCGGGACTGGCTTGAATTTCGCCGTTTTTG
>JBGPHB010000466.1:0-4870 GCA_041484155.1 Bryobacteraceae bacterium | reverse complement strand
GGGCCCTTCTCGCGCCCGGGTGCAGCCTGCCTTTCCGGCTCCCCGCCTTACGGCCCTCATTATTTTCCCCGATCGGGGCACAAAAGCCGGCCTGCCGCCCGGCCCGCCGCCATGACTGGCTGCCCCACAGCGTTTGATCACCGCGAGCTGACGCGATCCGCGGTCGGGAACGCGGCCGGAACCTTCTGGGTTACCTTTCCGGTTGCGGCCCACTCTGTCCCGCGCTGGAAGGTCGTGATGAACCCCACACAGCTCAGGGCAGGGATGTCATGCCCCATCGTGGTGTGAAAGATGCGGCCTTTTCCATAACCGATCACCATCAGGATGGGTTCGTCGCGCCCAGTGCCGCGGTTGGCGGGGTCGGAATGAGCCGTCGCCAGCACCGTCATGTTTTCGCCGGGGCCCCGAAGCGTCGCATAAAGTTCATCCCCCGCGTGCATCCAGGTTTTCGGCAATCCCTTCATGATCGGGTGTTCCGGCGCCCGCGTGGTCAACTGGAAAGGCAGACGATCCCCATGCGATCCGCCAGGCCCAGGAGCATTATCTGAAACCAGTTTCCCATCCTTGAAATACCACAGCGGTCCCGATTTCTCGCTGCGCCCCCGCCAGCCACCGATGCCGATCATCATGTTAAAATCCGGCCAGTCGCGGAACGCATTATCGGCAGCATGAACGGCGACCAGCCCGCCGCCGTTTTTCACATACTGCTCGAACGAGGCCTTCAGGTCCGCGGGCCAGTCCGGCCCGTCGTAGTTCAGCACGACGGCCTGATACTTGCCGAAGTCCGGCTTGAAATTGCTGAAATCGCCCCCGGACTGGGGAGCAGTCACCACATCCACCTGGAACAGGCCCGCGTCCTCGAGCTCTTGCTTCAGCACCGGCGTGATGTGTTGCCAGTCATGGTAGGTTCCAGCGCTCTGGCCGTCCAGGATCATTACCCGCACGGGTGTCGCCGCCGGAAGGGCCAGCAGGAAGAATGTCGCCAGGATGGTTCTTCTCATCGAGTCGATTCTATCGCACTGTTATCCTAGGGTCGGGGCGTGTCGCTACGAATCCGGCTCGGAAGATAGGGGAAATTTGGATCGTTGCCGCGGTAACGTACGGTGTCGTCGCTGCGCTCGCGATCGCTGCGGTCGTGGTCTACTATTCGTGGTCGCCGGGAGAGGAAGCGGACAAGGCCAGGCCCATTGCCGTCGGATCTCTTTGGGTGCCCGCCTATCCCGGAGCCGTAGTGGTAGGCCACTCCGTTTCCGGAAACGGTGAAGTTACGCTGAGAGTCAAAACCCAGGACTCCGCCGGCAAGCTATTTTCGTTTTACCAAAGGAAGTTGAAAGGCGGCCGTTTCCGGCTAAACACTTTCAAGAAAGACGGCGAGGGCGGAACGATTCGTGCGAGCCGGCTTGACGGAAAGGCGCAAATCCTAGTGACGATCATCGCCTCGCCGGATGGTTCGGAAGGAACGATCACCGCGCTCGAAAAGCGATAGCAGGCAGGCCGGGGCCTGCGTTACTCGTATCGCAGAGCGCGAATCGGGTCCACCCGGCTGGCGCGGAGGGCGGGCAAATAGCCTGCCAGACATGCGACCGCGGCCAGGCCCAGCGTGGCAAGCGCCAACGTCGACGGGTCATAGGACGTCACGCCGTATAGCTGGCTGCGCACCAGCCGCGTCAGACCCAAAGCGGCGGGCACGCCCACTCCAACCCCGATCACGACCAGGAGCAGCACCTCTTTCATGACCATCCAAATCACGTTGCCCTGGACCGCGCCGAGCGCCATGCGAATGCCGATCTCGCGAGTCCGCCGCGCAACCGTGTACGCCATGACCCCGTACAATCCGATAGTCGCCAGGAGCGTCGCCAGGAAGCCGAAGACCACCGACAGGCTCGCGATCATTCGCTCCGTGGTGAGCGAGTTGTCAAGCTGCTTTTCCATCGTCCGCACACTATAGATCGGCAGATTGGGATCCAGCTCCCGTACTTTCGCGCGCATCGCGGAGGATAGTTGACCGGATTCAAGCGTTGAGCGCACATACACGGTCATGTTACCGATGAACCGGCCGGCCAGATAGGGCACAAAGGCTTGTTCCGGAACGACGTCGCGAAGATTCATGTATTTGATGTCCCGGATGACTCCGATAATCTCCATATCCAACTTGGTCCCAGGATCGATGCCGAATCCGATATGACGGCCCAGCGGATTGCGGCCGTTGAAATACTTCTTCGCCAGAGACTCGTTAATGATGACCTTCGTGGGCGACCAGTTGTCCGGAGGACTGTGCAGAACCTCCTGTGTGTCCTGCGCGGTGAAGTCGCGGCCCGCGACAATTGGCACTCCGAGCGTACCGAAGTAATTCGGGCCGATCGAATTCATGAACGCATCGGGGCGATCGCCGGGGCGTGGCGTGTAGCCCTCGATGGTCATCCAGTTGTCCCATTCATTGTTTTCCAAGATGCGGATCGCCGCCAAACCCACCGATCGAACGCCGGGAAGCGCGGACAGGTTGTCGGTGAGCTGCTGGTAGAAGATCTTGGCGCGATCCGGCTTGTAGCCGCTGAGCGACGGGTCCACATTGAAACCGATGAGACGTTCGACCGGGAAACCCGGGCCCAGATCGCGAAGATTGTTCAGGCTCCTGAGAAACAGTCCCGCACCGATCAACAGCAACAACGATAACGTAACCTGCGCGACCACCAGTGACTTGCGCAATCCCACGTGGCCGCCGCCGACAACCGCTCCGGCCTGGTCTTTCAACGTCGGGGCAACGTCCGGTTTCGTGGCGCGCAAGGCCGGTACCAGGCCGAAGAGCAGACCGGTGAGAGCCGTCACGCCCATTGTGAAGAGCAGAACCCGGAGATCCGGCGTGGCTGAAATCTTCAGGCCCTGCGAGTCCGGCGGAAGGTACGCGCCCATCAGGAATTTGTCGGCGCCAAATGCGAAAGCAGCTCCGGCCAAGCCACCCAGCGTCGCGAGCAGCAGGCTCTCCGTCAGGAGCTGACTGACGATGCGGCTGCGAGTCGCGCCGATGGCCAGCCGCACGGCCACTTCCTTCTCGCGTCCGGTAGCCCGGGCGAGAAGCAGATTCGCCAGATTCGCGCACGCAATCAGCAGCACTGGACCCGTCATGGCGGTCAGCACCCACAGCGGCGTGGCGAGTCGAAACCGGAGATACGAGCGCCCCTGCGACCCCGGCAGCACTTCGATGAAGCATTTCAAGAACTCCTGACGCACCAGGTCCGTGGCATTGCGGAAGGCGGCCTCCCGCACTTCCATCTCGAGCATCGAATGCATGTACGGCTGGAGCGCGGTCTTCGCCTGAGCCTGCGTGACACCCGGCTTCAGCCGTCCGAACGCGTTCACCCAACGAGTGCGGCGATCCTTCAAAAACTCCTTGGATATTAGCGGCATCAAATCCTGCTGCATCATCACGGGAATGAAGATCTTCGCCGCGTTTCCGAGCTCCACGCCGTCAAAGCCTTGCTGGGCCACGCCAACCACGGTCATGCGGAGGTTGTTGACGATGACGCTCTTGCCCAGGACCTGTGGATCGCCCGCGAAACGCGTTTTCCAGTAGTCGTAGCTGAGGATCACCAGCGGATGCCCGCTGGGCGTTCGGTCGTCCTCGGGTGTGAAGGTCCTGCCAATCGCGGCGCCTACGCCCAGAAGCGGGAAGTAGGTTCCGGAAACCAGTTCCGCGGTCACGCGCTCCGTTTGACTACCGAAAGTGACGCTCGTGGACCACGGAAAGCGGCAGAACATGCCGGCGAAGACTTGGTTGTGGTCCTGAAAATCGCGATACATGGGGTAAGAGATGGCGTTTCCGCCCCAATTGCTGCCGTAGAAGCGGCCTCGCATGGTGAGCAGGACCAGTTGCCGGGCGTCTTTCACCGGCAGAAGGCGGAGGAGGATCTGATCCAAAAGGGTGAAAATTGCGGTATTGGCGCCGATCCCGAGGGCGAGAGACAAGATGGCGACGGTAGTGAAGACTGGAGACTTCCGCAAGGAACGGAAGGCATAGCGCAGGTCTTTCCACAGATGGCTCATGATGTCATTACGGGGTTCGAGGCTCAAGGTTTCACAAATAAGTTCGTTCAGGCCCGCTCCCTCACGGTCGCGGTTCGGTGCCGGCGCTGTGGGTAGTCAGCCGCTTACCGAACCGCGACCGTGAGGGAGCGGGCTGAAAAGACAATTCCTCACACCTTTTTACGGGGTGGTTTATCGACAAGGGCAATCCCGGCAAGAGTGAGCGTGGCCGCGATGTACGCGCACCCGCCTGCCGCCACTGCCGAGGGTCCGATCCAGAACGGCTTGTTGGTCGCGATTCGCCGCAGCACCTCGCCCATGCCGGTCTGGGTGAGCTGCGTGAAATGAAAGGCCTCGCCAACCCGGCCAGTTCGCGCTCGCGGCTGCGCCGCTGTTCCACGGGCAGCCGCCAGTAGGATTCGTACGTTTCGTGCGGTGGCGGGTAGGAACGCACGATCCACGGCATCGCGACCAGCGTAATCGACAGCTCTACTTCGCGGCTCGCACGGGTTTCGGGCAGGACCAGCCAGTCAGGCCCGGTAGCGACGCGCTGCACGTATCCGAAGTGGGCGTACTCATCAAAACCTTCCCACAGCGGGAGGGCGACGCAGTAAAATAGTCCGCGGACGACGAAGCACAACCACAAGAGAACCAGAACACGGCGGCCGTCGATTCGGTGCAGTCGGACCTTCCTCAAGCCTAAGATAGTCGATTGGCTGGGGCGTCGCTGGAAGTCCAAAAAATAGTTACTAAGTCATCGCTTCCATAAATACGACAACGTATTATGAAGCTTGCAAAATCCGCTAACGTATGGCATCTTTGGGCAAGGGGCGTTCATTCATGCCACGCT
>JBGPHB010000465.1:0-4872 GCA_041484155.1 Bryobacteraceae bacterium | reverse complement strand
GGAATTCGTTCAGCCCGCTCCATTACTGTCGCGGTTCGGTATCGGCACCCTGCGCAATCAGCCGCTTACCGGACCGCGACCGTAAGGGAGCGGGCTGAGAGGACAAAAGAGGACAATTCCTTACAGCTTCTCAGGGCGCGGTTAAGCCCGGTGAAAGCACCCTGCAGGCTGAAAGGCCCGCCCCACCTGCTCCAGTTTTGCCGTCTGTAATGTGGCTGTAACACGGGCCGGCATGGCCGTCAGGTAAAATGAGAAACAGGGATGTCCAGCCACGGCCTCAAGACTCAGGTTCTCGATGTTGTCCCATCGCTGAACGATCCGGGGCTCTATCTGGACCGGGAGCTGAGCTTGCTGGCCTTCCAGCGGCGCGTGCTCGAAGAGGCTCAAGACCCTGAAAATCCCCTGCTCGAACGGGTGAAGTTTCTCTCCATTCTGTTTTCGAACCTGGACGAGTTCTTCATGGTGCGAGTCGCGGTGCTCAAACAGAAAGCCGGGTCGAGCGGCCTGGATGGCGCCATCAATGAGCAACTCGAGCACATCCGCGCCGAGGTCAAGCAGTTGATGGAAGACGCCTATGACATCTGGCGCGAGATCGAGTCCGCGCTGGTCCAAGCCGGCGTCGACTTGCGAGACTATTCCGACCTTACGCACCGCGAGCGCAGCTCCATCGACGCGTACTTCCGGCAGGTGGTTTATCCGGTCCTGACGCCCCTGGCGTTTGACCCGGGCCGTCCGTTCCCGCACATTTCCAACCTGAGCCTGAATCTGGCGGTGGCCGTGAGGGACGCCAAGGGCGTGGAGCGCTTCGCCCGTGTCAAGATTCCCGACACGCTGCCGCAGTTGGTTCCCGTGGCGGTCCCGGAGCAACCTGCGGGATCCCGCCCGGTGCTGATCTGGCTGGAGCAACTGATCATCGAAAACCTTCACGCACTGTTTCCCGGCCTCGAAATCATCGAGGCGTATCCGTTCCGCGTCACGCGCGACGCGGAGGTCGAAATCCAGGAACTGGAGAGCGACGATCTTCTGGAGACCATCGAGGAGGCTGTGTGGCAGCGCCGGTTTCGAGCCGTGGTGCGGCTTCAGGTTTCCCGCGATATCCCCGAGCACATCCTCGAGACACTGATTGCCAACCTGGAACTGGACCCGCGCGACGTTTATCCGGTGGACGGGCCGTTGGACCTGAGCCGCTTGCGGCAACTGCTGGCAATTGACCGGCAGGACCTGAAGGACGCTCCCTTCCTGGCGTACACTCCGCCCGAGTTGCACAAAAAATCCGACGAGGATATCTTTGGTGTGCTGCGCCGCGAAGACCTTCTGCTGCACCACCCGTTCGATTCTTTCCAACCTGTAGTGGAGTTCCTGCGGCGAGCGGCCGTCGATCCGGACGTCCTGGCTATCAAGATTACCCTGTATCGTGTCGGACGCAATTCCCCGGTGGTAGAGAGCCTGGTTAGCGCCATCGAGAATGGCAAGCAAGTGGCCGTGCTGGTGGAACTGAAGGCCCGCTTCGACGAGGAGAGCAACATCGAGTGGGCCCGAGCGCTGGAAGCGGCGGGCGTCCACGTCGTCTACGGGCTGGTGGGCCTGAAAGTTCACTCGAAAGTGGCGATGGTGGTGCGCCGGGAGGGTGAAACGATTCGCCGATACGTGCACCTGGGCACCGGCAACTACAACCCGGTGACCGCGCGCTTGTATACCGACGTGAGCCTGTTCACGGCCGACGAGCAAATCGGCGCCGACGTCACGGATCTGTTCAATTACCTCACGGGCTACTCCGCCAAAAACGAGTTCCGCAAATTGTTAGTCGCGCCCATCAATCTGCGGCAAAAGCTGGAGGAGTTGATCCGGCGCGAAATCGATCACGCCTCGCGGGGCGAACGCGCGCATTTGATTTTCAAAATGAACGCCCTCGAAGATTCGGGCATCATCCGGCTGCTCTACCAGGCTTCGCAGGCAGGAGTGCGCATTGACCTGCTGGTCCGGGGCATCTGCTGCCTGCGTCCCGGCGTTGCGGGCGTGAGCGACAATATTCGCGTGACCAGCGTGGTCGGCCGATTCCTGGAACATAGCCGCATGTACTATTTCCGCAACGGGGGGCGCGACGAGATCTATCTGGGAAGCGCGGATATGATGGGTCGCAACTTGAACCATCGCGTCGAGCTGCTGTTCCCAGTGGAGAACAAGCGGCACCTGATGCGTCTGCGGGACGGTATTTTGGGAACCTACCTGAACGACAACCGCAACGCCCGGGCGATGCGCCCGGACGGGAGATTCGCATGGGACAAAACCGACCAGCCGCACGTGGATAGCCAGGCGGTGTTTCTGAATCTTCCGCGGGTTAGCTAGCGGGGCGCGCCGAGTGCAGACACTCAGACGAGCGGATATCACCCCTGGTACCGTGTTTTCCCAGAGCCTGAACGCCGCATTCTGGTGCGGTAAATCCGCCACGATAGCCTAAAGCGGCTGAAAGTACCAACCGATATTTGGCATATGGAGGTACGTGTCCATTGAACATTGGTGTGGTCGGAACGGGGTATGTTGGGCTTACGACCGGCGTGTGTCTCGCGTACCTGGGCCATCGGGTTACCTGCCTCGACATAGATCGAGACAAGATAGAACTCTTGCGGAACGGCAAGGTCCCGATTCACGAGCCGAGCCTTGCGGACGCCCTTTGCGCGAGCAGCAACAACATTAGCTTCACCACTGACCCAGCGCTTGCGATTGCGGATGCGGACGTAATCTTTATCGCCGTGGGAACGCCGAGTTTGCCAGATGGCAACCCCAACCTGGAGTACGTGAGGGCCGCAGGCGAGCAAATTGGAAACCACCTGCGAGATGGGTTCACGGTCGTCGTAAATAAGTCCACAGTTCCCATCGGCTCCGCAAATTGGGTCGAAACCGTGGTCCGCGATGCCTATGAGGAAAGCCGCGGATCCAAGGGAAACGGCGTCTTTGCGGTGGCTTCCAATCCGGAGTTCCTCCGCGAGGGTTCCGCCTTGCATGATACGTTGTATCCGGATCGGATCGTGCTCGGATCGGATAACCCAAAGGCTTTAGAAGTTCTGTACGCTCTCTACCGGCCAATTCTCGAACAGAGCTTTGCCGCTCCGAATTTCCTTCCGCGCCCGGAAGGCTTGGGGGCTGTTCCCGTGGTAACCACCAATCTGACATCCGCCGAGCTTATCAAGTACGCCGCAAATGCATTTCTTTCAGTGAAGATTAGCTTTGCCAACGAAGTAGGCCATCTGGCGGAGCGGGTGGGCGCTGATATTACTCAAGTCGTTCGGGGCATCGGTCTGGATGCACGTATCGGCAACCGATTTCTGCAAGCGGGCTTAGGCTGGGGTGGTTCGTGCTTTGGAAAGGACACCGCCGCGCTAGTGGCCACGGCTCGCGAATACAGTGTTTGCATGCGGATCGTCCAAGCCGCTCGCGACGTAAATTACGAGCAGCGTGAAAGGGTGGTTGCCACGCTGCTTTCCGAATTAAAGATTCTCAAAGGTAAGACGATCGGGCTCTTGGGATTGGCCTTCAAACCACACACGGACGATTTGCGGGATGCCCCGGCATTCGACATCGGGAGGCGGCTGCTGGACCGGGGCGCCAAGGTTCGGGCTCACGATCCGGTGGCGCTCGACCGGGCGCGACGCGAGCGCTCCGAATCCGGGATTCATTTCTGCGATGCGGCGGAGGCCGTCGCCGAAGACGCAGACGCGATAATTCTGGTGACGGAGTGGCCTCAATATCAAGAGTTGCGCTGGAATGATCTGGCTGCCAGCATGCGGCTTCCCTTGATGGTGGATGGACGGAACTGCCTCGATCGGCGTAAGCTCGAGCAGGCAGGGTTCCGGTATCTCAGAATCGGCACTTAGTGTTATGAGGATCCTGCTCACTGGCGCGGCCGGTTTTATCGGCAGCCATCTTACGGGAAAGTTCCTCGCCCGCGGGCATTCCGTCATTGCCGCGGACAACTTGAGCACGGGCCGGGAGGTGAACCTAGCCGGTTTCCGGGGCCAGCCGGGGTTTACCTTCATCCAACACGATGTCGTTGAGCCGATCGATATTAGCGGGGAATTGGACTGGGTCATGCACTTCGCCAGTCCCGCATCTCCGCCCAAGTACCTCAGCCTGTCGCTCCAAACATTGCGGGTAAACAGCGAGGGAACTTATCAATTGCTGGAGTTGGCCCGGCGCAAGCGAGCGCGCTTTTTTATGGCGAGTACGAGCGAAATCTATGGGAATCCGCTCGAGCATCCGCAGGCCGAATCGTACTGGGGCAATGTCAATGCGGTCGGGCCGCGGAGTATCTATGACGAAGGGAAGCGTTACGCGGAAACGATCACCATGGCGTATCATTGCGCCTATCAGCTTTCCGTCCGTATTATCCGGATATTTAACACCTACGGACCCCGGTTGGACCCCAAGGACGGGCGGGTGGTAACGAATTTGATCATGCAGGCTCTTATGGGAAGAGAGCTCACGATCTATGGAGACGGCAGTCAGACAAGAAGTTTCCAATACATCGACGATCTGGTCGTCGGCATTTTCAAATTGATGGGGGTAGAGTACCCCGGACCAGTCAACCTTGGCAATCCGGAGGAGTTCACGATGCTCGAATTGGCCGGCCTCGTGAAGGAACTCACCGGAAGTGATGCACCGATCGTTTACCGTCCTCTTCCGCAGGACGATCCAAAACAGCGGCGCCCTGACATTTCGAAAGCCCAGAGCCTCTTGGGCTGGAACCCTACCGTGTCGGTTCGGGATGGCCTGTCGCGAACCATAGAACATTTCCGCAGGGAGCTGTAGATCTGGTGGCGTTTGGCAGTCGGCATCGATCGAACACCACCGAAACATGGCGGAGGAAGAGGGATT
>JBGPHB010000464.1:0-4875 GCA_041484155.1 Bryobacteraceae bacterium | reverse complement strand
GTCGCTCGCGAAGCGCTTTCCAACGATCCGAGCGAGGTTCGTGGCTTGGTCCGCCCGGTACAACGGCCCTGGGCGACCATGCGGGTTTCCGGCACCGTGCCCTACTCCGGCACCCGCTTGACGGCCGACTATGGATGGACGGATGCGAGGGCCGTGACGCCGGCGCACGTGTCCCTGACGCAGCAATCCGGCCTTCAGCAGTTCAGCCAGGAAACCGGGTTGAATATGCGCGTGCGCCAACCGCTGCCCATGTTCGCCGGACTACCCGGCCGTCTGGAATTGACCATGGAAATGCGGAACATGCTGGCGCAAGGGTATCTGCCGCTGGCCGCGGCGGGTCGTCGCGCCGTGTTGACCAACTCACCACGCGCAGTGCGTGGCGGGCTGAGTTTCATTTTCTAAAAGCCTGTTTCACGCAGACGCAAAGGCGCAAAGCAGACCAACCCAGTTCTTCTTTGCGCCTTTGCGCCTTTGCGTCTTTGCGTGAAATGCAGCTTACTCCTACTTCACCGGCTACAATAATCAGGATGTCCCTCGCTCCACAGACTCGCCTTGGGCCCTATGAAATCCTGGAGCTCTTGGGCGCGGGCGGGATGGGCGAAGTCTACAAGGCCACGGACGCGCGCCTGGGCCGGATTGTCGCGATCAAAGTGCTTCACCGTGCACACATGGAGCGCTTCGAGCGCGAGGCGCGCGCCATCGCGGCGCTCAACCATCCACATATCTGCGCTCTCTACGACGTCGGTCCCGACTACCTGGTGATGGAATACGTCGAGGGAGTTCCGATCAAGGGCCCGATGCAAGCCGGAGAGGTCACGCGGCTCGCGCTGCAAATCGCGGGAGCGCTCGAAGAGGCGCACGGCAAAGGGATCATTCACCGCGATCTGAAGCCTGGCAACATTCTATTGACCAGCAGCGGTGTCAAGCTGCTGGACTTCGGTCTGGCGAAGGTCGCGCATCTTTCCGACGTGAGCGACAATACCGTCACACGAACGAAAGACGGCACGATCCTCGGGACCGCCGCTTACATGTCTCCGGAGCAGGCGGAGGGCAGAAACGTGGACGCGCGTTCGGACGTTTTTTCATTCGGTCTGGTGGTGTACGAGATGCTCAGCGGACGGAGGGCGTTTATCGGGGAGACGGCGATCTCGACCATGGCGGCGATTCTGCACAAACAGGCCGAGCCGCTCCTGGCGCCGCCTGAACTGCAGCGCGTCATCAACCGGTGTCTCGAAAAGCAGCCGGCACAGCGCTTTCAGACCATGACGGAGGTTAGGGAGGCGCTCGAGCGGGCAGGCACGGCCCCCCTTCACCGGCAACCCTCCATCGCGGTACTGCCCTTCGCCAATATGAGCGGCGACAAGGAGAACGAGTATTTCAGCGACGGCTTGTCCGAAGAGATCATCAATGCTCTCACTCAGATCCCCGGGGTGAAAGTTACCGCGCGCACGTCGGCCTTTTCGTTCCGCGGCAAAGAAATTGAAATCCCGGAGATCGGCAGGAGACTCAACGTCGAGCATGTTCTCGAGGGCAGCGTCCGAAGGGCCGGCAACCGCATTCGCGTCACCGCGCAACTCGTCAAGGTCGCGGACGGTTTTCATCTGTGGTCGGAGCGCTACGACCGGGAGATGACCGACGTGTTCGCGGTTCAGGACGAGATCACCGGGGTGATCGTCGAAAAGCTGAAAGTCAATCTCTCGCGCGAGGAGGGCGCCGGGCGACGGCACAGCCGCGACCTGGAGGCCTACAACGCCTACCTGAAAGGCCGCTACTACATGCACCGGCCTGGCACCGAGAACATGGCCAAGGCCAAGGATTGCTTCGAAACGGCGATCGCCGCCGATTCCAACTACGCTCTGGCCCACAGCAGTCTGGCGTGGCATTACTTCACGTATCCGGCGACGGGGGCCGGCTCGGCGCTCGAGTATTTCCCGAAAGCCAAGGCGCTGCTGCTGAGAGCCCTGGAGCTGGACAGCACGCTGGCCGAAGCGCGTGTTCTTCTCGGCGTGATCCGTGGGTGTTTTGAATTTGACTGGGAAGGGGGCGAACGGGATGTTCGGCAGGCGCTCGAGTCTGAAGCCGTCTCCGCCGACGCCTATGGGGTGTACGGCCGGTACTTCCTCTGGCCCAACCGCCGGATTGCGGATGCCTTGGCAGCCGTCGAGACGGCGCAGCAGCTAGATCCGTTAGATCCGGTGTTCGTGTACTTCGTCGGAGAGGTACACTTTATTCGCGGCCGATTTGAGCTTGCCCTGGAGCAGTTTCGAAAAACACTCGATCTGGCTCCGGGCTATTGGGTGGCCCACTTATTGAGCGGATGGTCCTACCTCGGCTTGAGACAGTTTGAGGACGCTGGGCACGCCTTCGATGCGGCGATGCAGTTGGAGCCGGATCACCCGTTTGTGTGGGCAGCGATCGGATCTCGCCTCGCGCTGATGGGCAGGTTGGAGGAGGCACGCGAAGTTCTGGATCGCTTAGCGGAGGCTGGACCCGGGCGCTTCGTCGCGCCGATGACGAAGGCCACGATCTGTTACCATCTCGGGGATCTGGACAGAACCCTCGCTCTGATCGAGGAAGCCATCGAAACGCGCGACAGCTCGATCTTCTGGATGACTTCGGGCATCTACTACGAGCCGTTGTGGAGCCACCCGCGATTCCCGGCCCTGCTCGAAAGGATGAACCTCAAATGAGGCGCGGTATTTGTTTTCGGAAGATGTATCCCAGCGTTTTGTAGACGAGTTTTGCCGCCAGAAAGCTGGGGGCGTTGCCAGCGGGCGAGCGGCACAGTTCCACCAGGTCCATCCCCACGACATTTCGCTTCGCGGCCAAGGTCCGGATCAACGCCAGCACCTCATTCCACATGAGACCGCCCGGCTCGGGAGTTCCCGTTGCCGGAACCAGGCTGGGGTCGAGTCCATCGATGTCGATGGTCAAATAGACGTCCTCGGTCAGCGAATCGACCGCGCTTTCGACCCAATCCGTTCGGCCGGTAATGTCCTTGGCGTAGAAAACGCGCGTAGGCAGGTGCGGGATGACGCGCGCTTCTTCAGCCGAGAGCGATCTAATCCCGACCTGCACCGCGGGACAGACTTCCAGAACGCGTCGCATGGCCGAGGCATGACTGTGCGGGGTTCCGTCGTACCGGTCTCGCAAATCGGCGTGGGCGTCGATCTGCAAAACCGAGAGCTTTGGAAACCTTTCCCCGAAGGCCCGCACCACCGGCGCAGTAATGGAGTGCTCCCCTCCCAACGTGCACAGGAACTTGCCGCTTTCGAGCAATCGGCGCGCTTCCCGTTGCAATGCCGGCATCATTTCTTCCGGTTCGCGATCAGCACCCATCGGGGGTAACGTGTGGATGCCGATGACCGAGGTTTCACCCCCGATTTCCTCGTCGTAAAGCTCCATGTTGCGAGAAGCGTCAATGATCGCCTCCGGGCCTTCGCGGGTTCCCTGCCCGTAGCTCACGGTCTTTTCGAACGGAACGGGCCAGATCAATACTTTTGCGTTTTCAAAACTGGACTGCTCAGGTTCGAGTCCGCCAAAAACGAAAGGCAGAGCCGCGGATTGGGTCATGAACGAATGATCTCATACGGATCTATATACTTAATGTATGCGCGTATTTATTGGCCTCTTCTCAGTTTCCCTGTATATGTTCGGCGCCAGCGTCGCCCAGGAGGGTAAGCGCTGGTGGTCCCATATCCAGGTTCTCGCCGACGACAAGATGGAGGGCCGCAACACGGGCAGCCAAGGGCACAGGAAGGCCGCGGAGTTTCTTGCCGGTGAATTCGAGCGCGCCGGCCTCAAGCCCGCGGGCACGCAAGGGTACCTTCAACCGGTCAAGTTCAGGGTGTCCCAGATCGACGAAAAGGCCTCCAGCCTGGCGATTGTACGCAAGGGCAGAACCACCGTCCTGGACCTGGGTGATGACGCGACGTTGGCGGTGCGGGCAGGCCTGGCGCAGTCCGTGGACGCTCCGGCGGTGTTTGTCGGCCATGGCCTGGTGATTCCGGAACGCGACATCGACGATTTCGCCGGGCTCGATCTGAAGGGCAAGATCCTGGTGTACCTGGCAGGCGGACCGTCGTCGGTGCCGAGCGCTCTCAAGGCGCATTACTCCTCGCGCGCCGAACGCTGGAAGGCGGTCCAGAAGACCGGCGCCATCGGACTTGTGGATATTCCAAATCCGAAGTCGATGGATATTCCGTGGGCGCGGGCGACGCTGGCGCGTCTGAATCCCACGATGATCCTGGCCGACGAAAAACTCGAAGAGGCGCCCGGTTTGAAATTCGGCGCGCGTATCAATCCAGATCGCGCCGAGAAAATCTTCGAAGACTCCGGCCACCGGTTCGCCGATATTTTGAAGCTCGCCGATGCCGATGAGCCGCTGCCGAAGTTTCCCCTGAACCTGAATTTCCGCGCCCGGGTGGAGATCGATACCGGCGAAGTGGAATCGCAGAACGTGGTGGGGATGTTGCCGGGCAGCGATCCGAAGCTCAAGGACGAGTACGTCGTGTATGGCGCGCACCTCGATCATTTGGGCGTCGGCCAGGCGATCGGTGGCGACAAGATCTATAACGGGGCGATGGATGATGCGTCCGGCGTCGCCAGTCTGATCGAGATCGCGACGCTGATCAAGGAACGGAAGATCAAGCTCAAGCGCAGCCTGCTGTTCGTGGCGGTGACCGGCGAAGAGAAAGGCTTGCAGGGCTCGCGCTATTTCGCCAATTATCCGACCGTGCCCAAACACAACATCGTCGCGGACATCAACATCGATATGTTCCTGCCGCTGTTTCCGCTGAAGTATCTGGAGGTACAGGGGCTCGGTGAATCCACGCTGGGGGGTCAAATCCGGGAAGCGTGCAAGAGCGCCGGCGT
>JBGPHB010000463.1:0-4876 GCA_041484155.1 Bryobacteraceae bacterium | reverse complement strand
TGGCTCTGCACGATCTGATCAAGAAGCTGGGGAACTTCATCCCTCAGTCGCCCAAGGACGTCACCGTGATGCAGCGGCGCCTGATCCGCGCCGGGATCCGCAACGAGAACGCGCTCAAGATTCTGTACGGGGCCAAAGCCGTGTGCGGCATTACGCTGCCGCTGCTTACCGCCGCGGCGGTCGGCACCATGTCGACCGATCCCGGCAACAAGGCCGCGACGATTCTGATCGCGGCCGCGGCGGGCTTTTTCGGCCCCAACGAGTATGTGCGGCGCATGGCGGCGAAGCGGCATAAGGAGATTTCCCGGGGCTTGCCCAACGCGCTGGACCTGCTGGTGGTCTGCGTCGAAAGCGGCCTCGGTCTGGATCAGGCCATCCTGCAGGTGTCTAAGGAGCTGGACAAAGCCCATCCCGAGATCAGCGAGGAGTTCGGCCTGGTGAACCTGGAGTTGAAGGCGGGCAAGCGGCGCGTCGATGCGCTGCGTAATCTGGGCGAGCGCACCGGAGTGGACGATCTGAAGAAGCTGGTCGCGGTCCTGATTCAGGCCGACCGCTTCGGCACCGGCGTGGCGCAAAGTCTGCGCGCCCATGCCGACTTTATGCGCATCCAGGCGCGGCAAGTAGCTGAGGAAAAGGCCGCCAAGCTGGGCGTGAAGCTGATCTTCCCAATCTTTTTCTGCATTTTGCCGTCGCTGTTCGTGGTGACGGTGGGGCCGGTCATCATGAAAATCATGCGGGAGCTGGTACCGATGATGAATAACATCTAGTACCTACCTAAAGATTGGGGCAAGAAAGGCCGAATTCACTCTTGTCAGGAAAGGAGACGAAGGATTATGGACAGTTCCACTGTTCGAGTCGTGTGTGCCGTACTGGCGATTCTGTTCCTCGGGATCATCGTGCTGCGCCGCAAAAAGAATGTCGAATAACCGGCTGTAATCAAGCCGGAAAAGTCTGATGTGCTGAGCGCGATGGCGCTGTTTGAGGAGAGCCGGATGCCGGACAGGCGACGGCCGGAGGATGGAGTTTAACGTATGTTTCGTAAGACTTGGGTATTGGCATTTGCGGGCGTAATCCTGATGGCGGGCGCGGCCCTGGCGGGCACGTTCGGCAAGGTCGTGCCGATTGGCGGCGAGGCGTCGGACCTGGCGTTGGACGAGTCGCGCGGGGTCTTATACATCGCTAACTTTACCGCGAACCGCATCGATGTCATGTCGCTGGTGACAAATACCATCCAGACGTCCATCAACGTGGCGGCGCAGCCGAGCTCGATCTCGATGTCGCCGGACGCACGCTGGTTGCTGGTGGCCAACTACGGCAACAACAATGCGCCAGCTTCATCCACCAACGCGCTCACCCTGATCGACCTGACCGCCAACAATGCCAAGCAAACCTTCGCTCTGGGCAACACGCCGCTGGGCGTGGCGTTCGGAGCGGACGGCAAGGCCCTGATCGTCACGACCAAGGAGTTCATTCTGTTCGATCCCGCGCTTGGTACTACACAAGTGTTGCAGACCATCGCGCAGGTTGCGACCAAGGCGCTGCCGCAACCGACGGCGAGCTTCCCTGGAAACATCGTGCAGGCTTCCGTGGCTGTGTCCCGTGACGGTCTCACGATCGCCGGGTTCGGCGGCGATAGCCCCTACCTGTTGTTCCGCTACAGCTTGCTGAATCACACGATCACGTCGTCTTTCTACATCTCCTCGCCGCCAGCCGGGCCACGCGTGGTCAGCCTGAGCGACGACGGCAGCCTCACCTCCATGGCATGGTGGTTGTCGGATGCGAACTTCCTCACCACCGCGGAGTTCTCCAATCCCTCGGGTCTGTTGAATGTGGGCAGTCACTTGATCGACTCGTCCCGCAACCTGATTTACGCGCAGATGCCTCCTTCGGGAACGCCGGCCACCGCGAACTCGAATGCGCCGATTCTCCAGATAGACGACCTCGACAACCTTACCCTTCAGGATCAGCTCCAGTTGCCGGAGAACCTGGCCGGCAAGAGCCTGCTGAGCAGCGACAATAACACCATGTACTCGATCTCCGATAGCGGTGTAATGGTGCTGCCGGTGGGTAATCTCAAGGCCTACCCGCGTCTGGCTGCGTCGGTCGAGGATGTGGTCTTCCGCGGCAATTTCTGCCTTCGCGGAATCGAGACCCAGACCTTCACCATCACCGATCCCGGCGGCGGTCAAACGCCTTTCAGGATCTCCGGGAACACGGCCGGCATCACGGTTTCTCCGTCGAGCGGCCTGACGCCGGCAACCATCACGGTTTCCGTTGATCCCAACGCCTTCCAAAGCCAAAAAGGTACGGCTGCCGCGTTCCTCAGTATCAGTTCCAGCGCGGCCGTAAACCTGCCGCCCGCGGTTCGCGTCCTGATCAACTCGGAGGATCCCGCCCAGCGTGGAAGCTTCCTCGACGTTCCGGGCAAGGTGGTGGATCTCCTGGCCGACCCGAAGAGGAACGTCTACTACGTCCTCCGGCAGGACAAAAACCAGGTTTTGGTCTTCAACAGCGCCAACAACACTAAAACCGCGACCCTGCGAACGTGCACCACGCCGAAGGGCATGGCCATCACCTTCGATCAGCAATATCTGCTGGTTGGTTGCGACAGTTCCCATTACATGAGCACCTTTGATCTGGACACTCTGCAGCCACGGCAGCGAATCGCCTTCCCATCGGATTACGTTCAGTCAGTGGCAGCTTCGGCCAACGCCATTCTGGTCCATATGCGGCCCGGTGATGGCAGCGAACCACGCATCGGGCAGGTCGATCTGACCTTCCATACGGGAGCCAAGCTACCGACGCTGGGAGTATATGAGAACAAGCTTGCTTTGGACACGGTGCTCTCGAGCTCCAGCAACGGATCCACGATTCTCATCGCCGGGTCGGATGGCTCGGTGATGCTGTACGATGCCAATACCAATTCCTTCACGGTTTCGCGGAAGGATTTCGCGGCTCTGGGCGGCGCTTACGGGGCCTCCAACTTCGGTCAATACGTGGTTGGAAACAACCTGCTGAATGGGTCAGGAGTGCCAGTGGCCACCATACCCACTTCCACGGGCAACTCGTCGGGCTTCGCGTTCGTGAATCTGACCGGCTACTACACCGCGGCTCCCAATTCGTCCAGCCCAGGCGTCATTTCGCAAGTGGATTTGTCGAACGGCAGCTTCATTCAGCCCACGCTGATGGTGGAAGCGCCCATCCTCGGCGCGACACCCGCGGCGCCCACCTCAGGCGCGACGACGCCTCCGACAACCCCGGTGGTGAACCGGGTCTCGACCTCAGTCTGGACCCGAAGCATTGCACCGCTTCCGAACCAAACCGCCATCATCAACCTGACGACCTCGGGATTCACGGTGTTGCCGTGGACCTATGCGGCCTCCGTGGCGTCGCCCAGGATTACGAAGGTCACCAGCGCCGCCGACAAGACCTCGCCAGTCGCGCCGGGCGGTTTGATCTCGGTCACAGGCACCCAGCTGAGCCCGACCAATCTTGCTACCAACCAGATTCCGTTACCCACGGCGCTGGCCAACAGCTGTCTCACCGTGAACGGCCAGCCGATCCCGATGATCTTCGTTTCTCCCACCCAGATCAACGCGCAGATGCCGCTTCAGGCGGTCGGCAACGTGACCTTGATCGTGCACACTCCGGGCGGCGTCAGCGACAACTTCAACATGACGGTCCTGCCTAACGCGCCGGCGGTGTTCCTCAGCGGCGTGGCGGGTCCGGCGTCGAATCTACCGACGGTAGTTCGCGCCGAAAACAATCTTCTGGCGACGGACTCCAACCCGGTCCACCGCAATGACACCCTGGTGATCTATCTCACCGGCCTTGGCCAGACCAATCCGGCGGTCGCCGCCGGCCTGCCTGCGCCAGGGGATCCTCTGGCCAGCGCCCTTACACTTCCGACGGTGCAGTTGGGCGGCCAAAACCTGCCGGTGCTGTATGCCGGCTTGGCGCCCGGCCAAGTGGGCGTCAATCAAATCAACGTAACGGTTCCGTCCAACACTCCTGAGGGGCTGGGCATACCACTGACGATCAATCAAGGCGGGTTCACCACGTCGATTGCTTTGCGCGTAGTGAACTAAAACACGGCAAGTCACAAGGAAGGATGACGATATGAAACTGGTTCGAATACTCGTGGTGTGCGTCGCGGTGGCCATGGCGCCGGTCGCGATGGGTCAGAAATGGGAGTTCGGCGGCGGAGTGGGCGGGGGGTTTTATACCTCGCGGGACGTGACCACCTCGGGCGCGTCCGCCTCCGCGAAAATTCTATCGAACATCGCCGGCAGCGCCTGGCTCACCAACAACGGCCAGGGTCACTGGGGCGGTGAATTGCGGTACGACTACCAGGGCGGCGATTTGTCGCTGAGCTCGGGCGGCACGCAAGCCACCTTCGCCGCCTTGACGCACGCGGTGCATTACGATGTGCTGTGGTACTCGGCGCCCAATGGCTCCAAAGTGCGGCCATTCGTCGGCGCCGGCGCCGGCGTCAAAGCCTACCAAGGCACCGGTACCGAAGTCGTATTCCAGCCGCTCAGCAACATAGCTCTGCTGACCAAGACGCGAGACCTCACGCCTTTAATTAGCGTCGGCGCCGGAGTCAAGGTCCAGATCTCACCCCGCGTCCAGTTTCGCGTCGAGATACATGATTACCTGACTTCGTTCCCGACCAAGGTCATCTTGCCGAACGTCGGCGCCAAGGTTGGCGGATGGCTGCAAGACTTCGTGCCCATGGCCGGTCTGAGCTTCACTTCCAGAGTTGAGTAACGGTAGAGTGCGCAAAACCGGGGCTGGCTCGAATTTCGCCGGTTTTGCGAAATTCGTGCCTGTACCGGCTTTGCCGGTCCGAAGCACACGGTTTGAAAACGGGGCA
>JBGPHB010000462.1:0-4883 GCA_041484155.1 Bryobacteraceae bacterium | reverse complement strand
CACCGTTTCGTTGGTTCTCAATGGCAAGGTTCTGGAGACCAAGACCGTGGACGTCAGCGCGGGTGGGCGCGCGCAAGTCGAGTTTCTGAAACTGGACGCCCCCTACGGATTCAGCCGCGGGGAGATGCGCCTCGATTCGGCCGACGTTCTGCCCGCCGACGATCGGTTCCCGTTCGCCGTGGAACGGACCGATCCGCGCAAGGTATTGTTCGTCGATGACGGCCGCCATCCCTTGGGGATCGTATATTTCAAAGCGGCGCTTGATTCTGCCGGCGATGCGGCGTTCCAGCTCGAAGGGCTGCGAGCGGAGCAGGCTGCTGGCATGCAGCTCTCGCACTACGCCTTCGTCGTGCTCTCCGGTCTCGGGTCGATGCCGCCTGGCTTTGACGACGCGCTCCGGGGATATGTACGCTCGGGAGGATCGGTCCTGGTGGTGCTTGGACCAGCGTCCGCGGCGCTGGCGAAAGTACCCGTCACGGGCGAATCCATTGAAGGTTCGAGTTATGCCGCACGGGAGACCCAGCGGTTCTTTACCGTTTCGGAGATCGATGCCGGACACCCCGCGCTGCGCAGCGTCGACCGTTTCGCCGGCGTCAAGTTCAATCAGGCGATTCGCGTGACACCTGCGAAATCCGTGGTTCTGGCGCGGCTCAACGACCAGACTCCGCTGGTGCTCGAGCAACAGCTCGGCGAAGGCAAGGTGTTGGTGTTCACCTCCACCTTCGACGACAAAGTATCCAACGACCTGCCTCTCCACGCCGCGTGGGTGCCATTTGTGGAGAAATCCGCGGAGTACTTGGGTGGCGGTGGCGCGGAGCAACCGGTGAATCTGGCCGTCGATTCCTACGTCGAGCTGCGCACCGCGAACATCAATGGTGCGGCGGCGGAGGTTCTGGATCCGGATGGGAAACGGCTGCTGTCGCTGGAACAGGCCACGTCCGCCAAGAATTTCGGACTCGCGCGGGAAGGCTTCTTCGAATTGAAAACCGCCAGCGGACGGCAGAGCCTGATCGCGGCGCACGCCGACCGGCGCGAATCGGACTTGACGGTGATTCCGCCGGAGACGCTCGATCTATGGCGAGCTACAGGCCAGAGTAACCAAACTGAAACAGGCGCGTCCATTTCACAGAGCCAGGGCGACAAGAAGCCCTGGGGCCTTTGGCCTATCCTATTGTTGCTATTGTTATTAGTAGCGATGGCCGAGTCAATCGTGGCGGACCGGTATTTACGGCCGCCTGCTGAAGAGCTGGTGGCGGCAAAGAAGGAAGCGGCATGAACACGCGCGATCAACTAAACCAATACCTGCGCGGTCTGGAAACGCGCCTGCGGTGGATGGCAGTGTCGAAAGGAGCGGCGATTGCGGCCGGCGTGGCCCTGGGCGCCACCGTCGCGCTGGTGCTGATCACCAACGCGCTGGCGTTTTCGAGCGCCAGCCTGACGCTTGCCCGCATTGTGCTGTTCCTCGCCCTGGCCACGGCCGTGGGATTCGCGCTGGTGTTGCCGCTGCTTCGGTTGAACGGCCGGCGCACCGCGCGGCGCGCCGAATCGACGTTTCCTGAGTTTGAGGAACGCCTGCTGACCTACGTCGAGCGCTCCGATCCGGCGAAGCCCGATCCGATGCTCGAACTGCTGGCTGACGATACCGCCTCCATCGCTCACACGACGCAGGCCGAGCGCGTGGCGCCCCCGCGATCCGTCTTCGCTTTCGCCACTTCAGCCGGCGCCGCCAGTGTGGCGCTGCTGTGGCTGATCTTGGCTGGACCCGGCTATTTCGGCTACGGAGCGTCCTTACTTTGGGCCGGAATGCCGAAGACTGGCTCAGGCAGTTTTTACGACATCCTGGTCGAGCCCGGCAATAAGCTGGTTCGCCGGAAGGCGGACTTGCCGGTCACCGCGACGCTGGTCGGCTTTCAAGCGCCGCAAGTACGTCTGTTCGCGCGCTATAAGAGCACGTCCAAATGGGAAGAAGCCATCATGCTGCCGCGCTCCAATGGAACGGCGTACGAGTTCCTGTTTGCCGCGCTGCCCGAACCGGTCGAATATTACGTGGAGGCCGCCGGCGTCCGTTCCAAGACGTTCAAGATCGATGTCATCGACCTGCCCAGCATCAAGAAAGTTCGCGTGACGTATCATTTTCCATCCTGGCTGGGGATCAAGGACGTGGTGGAGGATCCGGGCGGAGATCTGCGCGCCGTGGCCGGAACCGTGGCGGAGCTGACCGTGGAAACGGACCGCCCCATGAACAACGGCACCATCGAAATCGACGATGGATCGCACATCGCTCTGACGCCGGCTGCCAGTGGCACGCTGACCGCCAAGGTACCGATCCAGAAGGACGGCACGTTTCATTTCGCGGCAGTGGAGCAAGGCCAGAGCGTTCGTTTGAGCGAGGATTATTTCATCGAAGCGCGGCAGGATCAGGCGCCGAACGTGCATATCACGCATCCGCGCAGCGACGCTCGCGTCAGCCCGATCGAGGAAGTCACGATCGCGGTGGAAGCCGACGACGATTTCGCGCTGGATGCCATGGAGCTGCACTATTCAGTCAATGGCGCCCCGGAGAAGACCGTTTCGCTGCTGAGCGCGAAGGGCGTGAAGACGGCGACGGGGAAGACCATGCTCTCGCTGGAAGACTACAAGCTTCAAGCGGGCGACGTGGTGAGCGTCTATGCGACGGCGCGTGACGCGCGCAACACGTCGCACACCGACATCGTGTTCGTCGAGACGCAGCCTTTTGAGAAGAACTACACGCAGTCCCAGCAGGGCGGCGGAGGTGGTGGCGGCGGCGGAGGGCAGCAGGAAAACCAGATCTCGCAGCGGCAGAAGGAAATTATCGCTGCGACGTGGAATGAGATCCGCGGAGGCAAGAAGGACAAAGTAAACTCGGCCGAGAACGCGCGTTTCCTCGCCGAGATTCAGAGCAAGCTGAAAGAGCAGGCCGAGTCTCTGGCCCAGCGCGCCAAGAGCCGCCAGCTTGCTGGGGCCAATCAGGAGTTCTCCTCGTTCGTCAAGGACATGGAAGAGGCGGCCAAACAGATGGGGCCGGCTTCAGACAAATTGAATAAGCAGTCCTGGAAAGAGGCGCTCGAGCCGGAGCAGAAAGCGCTGCAACATCTGCTGCGCGCCGAAGCGACGTTCCGCGATATTCAAGTCGCCTTTGGAAATCAGGGAGGCGGCGGCGGTGGAGGCGGTGGCGCGGGACGCGATCTGGCCAACCTGTTCGACCTGGAGCTCGACACCGAGAAGAACCAGTACGAGACCGGCCAGCAACAGGGAAGCTCCGCGGAGCAGCGCCAGAAGGAAATCGACGAGGCGTTGCAGAAGTTGGAGCAGCTCGCGCGCCGGCAGCAGGAACTGGCCCAGCAACAGAAGAATTCCAAGCAACAGACCTTCGATCAGCGCTGGCAGCAGGAGATGCTGCGCCGCGATGCAGAGGAACTGAAGAAGCAGATGGAGCAGCTCTCGCGCCAGGGTTCCCAGTCGCAGCAGTCGCAATCCGGACAACAGGGCCAGCAGGGGCAACAGGGCCAGCAGGGGCAACAGGGACAATCGGGTCAGCAGGGTCAATCGGGGCAACAGGGCCAACAGTCCTCCTCCAGCCAGGGCGGATCCCAGGGCCGTTCCGCCGCGCAACCCATGCGGCGTGGGGACCCAGCCAATTCACAGAACGACCAGCGGTTCCGGCAGGCCACCGACCGCCTGACCCAGGCCATCGAAGACATGCGTGCGGCCCAACAAGCCGCGAACCAGCAAAACAATTCCGGACAGAGCGAGGCCAACGCACGCCGCGCCGCGGAACGCATGCAGGAGAGCAAGGATCTGATGAATGGCTTGCGCCGGCAGGAAGCCGCATCGCAGCTAGGGGATCTGGCCGAGCAAGCCGATAAGCTGGCGCAGCAGCAGCGTGATTTTGCCAATCGTCTGCGGCAGGCCTTCGGCGACCAGCTTACGCAAGACCCGCGCAATCAGCGAAACGCGGTGCCGTCGGGCGCGTCGCGTCAGCAGGCTCAGCAGTTGGCCGACGAGAAAGACAAGATGACCGCCGAGGTCGATCAGCTCGAGAAGGACATGCAGAAAGCGGCGCGCGGCATGGCGGGCACGCAGCCCGGCGCCTCGGGCCGTGTACGCGAGGCTCTCAGCGAGCTTCAACAGAACGAAACCAAGCGGCGCATGCAGGCCTCGGCCCAATGGATCCGTCGCGGCCAAGGTGGTTTGATGGTGCCCGGCGAAGCGACTGTTACCCAAACCCTGGACCAGGTCAGCGAGGACTTGAAGCAGGCCCAGCGCGCCCTGGGCGCAGGCACGCAGCAAGGAAACGGGAAAGACACGGAACGGTCCCTGGCGAGTGTGGAACGTCTGCGGAACCAGATGGAGCAGATGGCGGGCCGTGGCCAACAGCAAGGCGGCGGCAATCAGCAAGGCGGCGCCGGTCAACAGGGCGGTGCTAACCAGCCGGGAGGCTCGTTCGGCCCCGGTGGCTATAGGGGCGGCAATCGCCAGTACGGCGGTGGATTCAACCGTTACCTTCCCGAGGGCGTTTACGACCTGCCCGAAGCGCGTGTAGCCGACCCGAGTCGCGTGATCCGCGACGCCACGCTTCAACTCAATGAGCTTCGCCAGGCGTTCAAGGACAACCCGGATATCGAGCGCGAAATCCAGGGAGTGGAACAGGAGATTTCGCGGCTGCATCGGCGGGAAGATCTGTTCAAGATGCACACCTATCGCGACGGCATTCTCAGCACGCGCGGCGCGTACATCCTGTTTCCGGGAGACGGCGCCGGGATGCGGCTGGAGGGCAAGAACCAGAACTTCTTCATCCGTCATCCCTCGGCGTTTCGCGGCCCGGCCGCGTACACGTTCCCGAGCGTTGGCGCTTTCGATCT
>JBGPHB010000461.1:0-4894 GCA_041484155.1 Bryobacteraceae bacterium | reverse complement strand
CTCGGCAACGTGGGTGGGGCATTGGGAACGCCCTCGGCGTAGGCGCGCCAAATTTCTTTCGCGATGCGATCCACCACGCCTCGGCGGGACATCGCCAGATCGCGCGCTTGCGTGCCCAGCGCCGTGCAATACGCGGGGTCATCGAGCAAGCGGGCTACGGCGGCGCCTAGCTCGCCCGGTGCGTCGATTCGGTGCAGCGCCGCTTGGAACGCGTCCGCGATTTCCGAAAAGTTTTCCATGTGTGGGCCGACGATCACCGGTTTCGCGAAGTACGCCGGCTCCAGGATATTGTGGCCGCCGCGGCGAGCCAGCGTTCCGCCCATGAAGACCACATCCGCCCGTTCGAACAACGCCGCCAGCTCGCCGATGGAATCGAGCAACAGCACGGCTGGCAAATCCAATGGCTTCAGGGCACTTCGCCGCACGAAACGAATTCCAGCGCGCTCAAGTTTCCCGGCGACAATGTCGAACCGCTCGGGCCGACGTGGCGCAAGAATGAGTAGCATCCCATTTCGCGAAGAATCGAACGCCGCGATCACGGCATCATCCTCATCCACATCGCCGGATTCGGCTGGAGGCATGGTGCTGGCGGCGATCCAGACGCTCTTCGGATTCGCGCGTTCCAAGAATTCCGCGATGTCTTTGGCGACACCGGCATCGGGGGGCGTGAAATCGTATTTTAGATTCCCAGCGACCCTCACGCGGTCTGGCGGAGCACCCGCCTCCAGGTACCGCCGACCGTCCTCCTCGCTTTGTGCCAGGATCGCATCGGCTTGGCTCAAGGCGTGCTGAAAGAATCCTCGCCATCGGCGGTAGCGCGGGACGGCGCGGTCGGAGATGCGGCCGTTCACCACAACTAGCGACGCACCGGCTCGCTTCGATTCGCGGTACAAGTTCGGCCAGATCTCCGTTTCGAGAACCACCACCAACGCCGGCCGCAGCGTTCTCAGAACGCGCTGCGTCACGGATCTGTAATCCAGGGGCGCGAAAAACACGCCGTCCGCGAGGCCGGCCAGCTTCTGATCTGCCGTGGCGCGGCCCGCGATGGTTGCCGTTGACACGTACATGCGCACTTGGGGCCGTTCCTCGCGCAACCGGCGGATCAACGTTACGGCGGAGAGCACCTCGCCGACTGAGACGGCATGGAACCAAATCGATCCCGCGCCCGTCGTTTCAAAGGAGTGAGGCAGGATGCCCAGGCGCTCGCGGAAATGGGCGAGATATCTTGGGTCCCGGATTCCCCTGTAAAGTAGGTACAAGGCCAGCGCCGGAACGAGGGCGAGCTGGAGAACCTGATAGAGGAAATAAATGAAACGCGTGGCGTTAATCGTTCTTCTGAGTATAGCCGCGGCGGCGGGCGACGACAAGGACAAAGTCCGGTTCGCGCCCGGGCCCGCATCCTCTTATCCGGGGTCCCAAACGCTGGACAAGATCACCATCGCGGCCGTGCCGTTCGTGACCGACGAGCAGGCTCGCACTGCGTTCGGCAAGAAGAATCCGAATCAGTACGGCGTGCTGCCGGTGTTGGTGGTTCTCGAGAACGGCACGGGCAAGGCGCTGCGGCTGGATTTGCAGGCCGAGTTCATCGAACCGGGCGGGAGGCATTTGGAAGCCACGCCGGCGTCCGACGTGGTCTTTATCGGAGGGGACACGCGCCCTCCGAAACTGCCAGGTACGCAGCCTCTGCCGTTTCCGAGGCGATCCAAGCGAGGGCCGCTGAATACCTGGGAGATCGAGGGCCGGGCGTTCGGCGCGAAGCTGTTGCCGGCGGGGGAGTCGGTGAATGGGTTCTTCTATTTCCAGACGGCGCAGCGGCCGGGATCGAAGTTATACCTCACGGGAATAAAGGATGCGGCGTCGGGGAAAGATTACTTCTATTTTGAAGTTCCGATGGAGAAGCAGTAAGAGTTCAGCCCGCTCCGTTACCGTAGCGGCCCAGCGGGTGGCCGTTCGCACCGCGACCGTAAGCACCTACATAGTAGGATGCTGAAACTGGCAGAACTCTAGGAGAGACGACGTGGCGCACGCACTTTGCGTGCCACGTTCACAATCATGTGAACGCGCGGCCTAGCGTTCGCATGAGTGCGAACGTGGCAAACACGAGTGTTCGCGCCACGATGACAGTCGACGATCGTTTTGGTTCCCGCTTACGCCGGGTTAGGGAGCGGTCTGGGCGTGCACCCTCAGGTCGGAGCCTTCTCGCACTTCATCCGTGGCGCGGCGGACGATCAGGTCGCCTGCCTTCAGTTCGCCAAGCACCTCCACGAGGTCGCCCTGGGCCGCGCCTCGGCGGACGTCCACCCACTCGGCACGTCCGTTCTGATTCCGCACTACAAACGTGCGCTCTGTCGTGGTGACGACGCTGGTCTTCGGAACGAAGAGCGCCGGGCGGGTGCGGCGGACGGGCCACTTTACGGTCGGATACATGCCAGGCGATAGCGAGCCGTCACGATTGAGAACGTCCAGTTCGACCGCCATCGTACGAGTCGCCTTGTCCAGCGTGTGCGAAATCCGCGCGACCGTTCCTGAATACGTCCGTTCAGCATATGCGGGAACTTGAAACGCCACCTTGGCCCCCTCCATGATGCCGCCGACATATTCTTCCGGAACAGCAACGACAAGTCTCAGTTGTGAAATCTGTTGGATGACGAGAAGCACCGGATCGAGCCCCGAACCTACGAGAGCGCCGGGATGGACTAATCGGTCAGTGACGATGCCATCAAACGGCGCCGTGATCTTCAGGTACGATTGCAGATCCTTGTGCGCTTGGACGGTCGCTTCCACCGCGCGGCTGACTTGCTGACGAGAGCGAACCAAGGCTTGCGCCGCTTCGACCTGCTTTTCCGCCTGGATCAGTTCATTGCCGGCGATCGCTCCCGGCGTTTCCGCCGCCTTCTTCAGTCGTTCATAAGTGCTCTGCACGCCGGCGAGCTGCGCCTCGGCTTGAAAGCGCTCCGATTCGGAGGCCTGTACCTTGGATTCGGCCTCGGCGATCCGAGCCGCCATTTCCGGTGCGCTCAACTCGGCTACCAGTTGCCCTTCTTTCACCACACTCCCACGGTCAACCAGGATTCGCTCGACATAACCGGGCACTCTGGCGTGTAAGGACACGCTGAGGAACGGCAGAAATTCGCCCGGTAAGTCCGCGGCTCGGGACACCTGCCTCGCAACCACTGGCGTGAGATCGGCAGTTTGGGCCCACGCGACAAAGCAACAGGTTCCCGAAATAAGAAAAGTTCTACGTGGCGTCATAGTATCGGCTGGTAGGATCCAACGGATTGAGTGAAGCGGAAGCAATGGGCGCCCGCCGCTGTAGAATTGCGTAAATCGATGGAAGAATCGTGAGCGTGGCGAAGGTCGACACAATCAGACCGCCAATCACCGCCCGGCCCAGCGGCTCGGACGGCGACACGCCCTCACCCATTCCGACGGCCAGGGGCACCATGCCGAAAATCATCGCGACCGCGGTGATCAGAATGGCTCGCAGGCGGCTGGCAGCTCCTTCGCGCGCGGCTTCCAGCAGAGTCCGGCCCTGGTGGCGGAATCGTTCGGCGAACGAGACCAGCAGAATCGAGTTCGCCACCGCAATTCCGATGGCCATGATCGCGCCCAGGAACGATTGGACGTTGAGCGTCGTGCCGGTGAAGCGGAGCATGAGGAGAACGCCGCAAAGCGTCGCGGGGATAGTCAAAATGATGGACAGAGCCAGCCGCATCGACTGAAAGTTCGCGGCCAGCAGCAAGAAGATCACCAGTATGGCCAGCAGTAGACCGGTTTGCAATCCAGAAATCGTTTGCTCCAGCGCCGGAATCTGTCCTCGGAACGTCACGCTGACGCCTCGCGGCAGTGCTCCGGCCTGGGCTACGGCGGCGTTCAGTTTCACCGCCGCCTCGCCGAGCGTCATCCCGTGAACATTGGCCGTCAGGCTCACCACGCGTTGGCCGTTATAGCGTTCGATCAGCCCTGGCATGGAGCCTGGCTTCAGGACCGCGATATCCGTCAGCCGCGTTTCCGTGCGGCCGTTCTGCATCACCGGGATGTCGCCCAATTCATCGATGCCTTGCATGCGGTTCTGAGGCAATTGCACCTGGATCTGGAAGGCATTGCCGGAGTTCGGATCCCTCCAGTAATTCGGCTGGGTGAATCGCGAGGATGACGTCGCCGGTACAACGGACCGGACCACGTCGGCCATGGTCAAGCCAAACTGGCCGGCGCGTTCACGATTGATGTCGATATCCAGCGTTGGGTAGTTGATTTCCTGAGCGAACTGGAGATCGCGCAGGAAGGGAAGAGGCATGAGCTGGGCCTGAACTTTCTGAGCGTACGCATACACCTCCGGCAGGTTGGTTCCCAGCACGGCCACCTCGATCGGCGTGGGTGACCCGAAGCTCATCACCTGGCTGACGACATCGCCAGCTTCGAACGAGATTTGGCACGCGGGGAGTTGGTCGTGGAGGCCCTTCCGCAATCGTTCCCGCAAGTCTTCCCCTCTCCGAGCCTCCGGCTTCAGAGCGACCTGGATGATCGCTTCTTGCGGTCCGCTGGTGAACAAGTGAATCAGATCGACCGGGTAGCTGGAGGGAACTACGCCCACAAAATCGCTGGTAATCTCGACGTTGTTCGCGCCGGCTTCGCGCTGAATCACGTTCAGCGCTCGCAGAACGATGCGTTCGGTTTCCTCCACTCGTGTTCCCGAAGGAGCACGGAGGCGGATCCGGAAAACCGGCGCGTTGGCGTCCGGGAAGATCTCGGTTCCCATGCGCGGCGTCAACACGTAGATGAGTCCGATGGATGCGGCGAGGTAGACGATAACCACGGGCCAGCGCAACCGTAGCACGAAATCCAGATACCGTGAGTAGAGGGCTCGGAGACGCTCGAACAATCCTTCCTTGTG
>JBGPHB010000460.1:0-4894 GCA_041484155.1 Bryobacteraceae bacterium | reverse complement strand
ATTTCCCAGGATCTGGATACCTTCCGAATGCCCGTCGACTTGCGCGTCGAGACCGAGGGAAACCCCGAGGAGAAGAAGGTCGAGGTGGTAGGTACGTCTTCGGAATTCGCCATCGAGACGTTCGGAAAGCCGAAGAACGTAGTGCTCGATTCGAAGGGCCAGGTGCTGCGCTTCGACAATCCCATGCGTGTTGCCGTGGCCATCCGGCGCGGCGAACAGTTCCAGGAAGTGGGCGAGTACAACGATGCGCTGAAGGAGTATCAAAAGGCGCTAGACGTCAGCAAGAACAGCTCGCTGGCGCACTATCGCGTCGGTTGGCTTTTCTTCGTGCAGCAGAACTGGCAGCCCGCGGCGAATGAATTTCGCGAGGTGCTCAACGGCGATCTCGAGCCCAAGTGGACTGAGGTGTGGGCGCACATCAACCTGGGCAAGATCTTCGACGTCAGCGATCAGCGCGACCGCGCGGTGAACGAATATCGCCAGGCGCTGCGTACCAAGGACAATACCCAAGGTGCGCTCGAAGAGGCCGGGAAGTACGTCAACCAGAAGTTCGAGCGGCCTCGGAATACGAATTAGTGGCCTGTCTCAGTGAGTTCGTTACCATTCGCCCGCTCCGTGACCGTCGCGGTTCGGCACATCGCTTTCCGAACCGCGACCATAAGGGAGCGGGTTGTCGAATCATTTCAATTCCGCGATGAAGGCATCCACCTGCTGGATCGCCAGGCCCCCGGCCGGCCAGTGAAACTCGTCGATTAAGGTCTTCGAAACCTCGTCCTTACCCTTCCCCCCGCGGACCAGGCCGCTGATGCGGTTCCGCATTGCCTCGAAGTCTGCTCGCCACTTGATCACGCCCTCTCGGTTCCCCAGCGGACCATGACCCGGGATCACCGTGTCGAAATCGAGCTTCAGAATCTCGTCGAGCACCTTAGTCCACTCGACCGCGCTGCCCCCGTTGCCGAAGTCGATGTACGGCAACCGTGGATTGGTAAGAAACAAGTCTCCGGTGTGAATCGCTTTCAAGGCCGGAAAGTAAATCACCGCGTCGCCGCCGGTGTGCCCACGTCCGTAGTACAGGGCGCGCACTTCCTTGCCGCCCAGGTGCACGTCCATTTCGTTGGAGAACGTCACCCGCGGCTGGCCCGGCTGCTTCAGGTTGACCATGTTGATCCGGACATTTCGATGTCCGATGACTTCGGCCGAGGCCATCATCTTCGCGTTGCCGCCCGCGTGATCGTCGTGATGATGGGTGTTCAGCACGTACTTCACAGGCTTGTCGCTGATCGATTTCACTTTGTCAAGGATGTTGCTGTAGTCCCGGTCGAACATGTCGTCCACCAGGATGACGCCCTCATCAGTCGGGTACACGGCGATGTTGCCGCCGCCGACCCCGGCGGCCATTCCGATCATGTACAGGTCGCCCTTGACCTTCTGAATGCTCAGTTCCGCCGGGGCCTGCTGGTTCTGGGTATAAGCCACCCAGACGCCCGCCAGCGCGAAAAGTACGGCGCAAACCCGTACCAGGATAGTCCGGCGCATATTCAGTGCCCCTCAGATTCCAAGAACCGCTCTGCTTCAATCGCTGCCATGCAACCGGCGCCCGCCGCGGTGATCGCCTGGCGGTAGGTCCGATCCTGCACGTCGCCCGCGTGGAACACGCCGAGAATATTGGTGCGCGCGCCGCCCTGTGTGACGATGTAACCGTCCTGATCGGTATCAATCTGGCCCTTGAATGATTTTGTGTTCGGAATGTGGCCGATGGCGACGAAGAAGCCGTTGACTTCCTGATCCCAGACCTTGTTCGTGACCACGTCACGCATTCTCACTCCGGTCACCTCGTTCTTCGCAACGTCATACACGTCTTCGACCACGGTGTTGGTGAGAATCTTGATCTTCGGGTTTGAATTGGCCCGGTCCCACATGATTTTCGATGCCCGAAAATGGTCGCGCCGGTGCACGATCGTCACTTCGGTGCAAAAGCGCGTCAAAAATGTCGCTTCTTCCATGGCCGAATCGCCGCCGCCGACCACGATGGCTTTCTGGTCGCGATAAAACGCTCCATCGCAGGTGGCGCAGGAGCTGACTCCGTGCCCAATCAGCTTCTGCTCGTTGGGAAGGCCCAGCCATCGGGCCGATGCGCCCGAGGCAACGATCAGCGTCCGTGTTTCGTGCCATTCGCCGTCGACGTTCACCCGGAACGGGCGCTTGGAGAGGTCGGCTTCGGCCACCGAGCCGTACACGAACTCGGCGCCGAACGACTCGGCCTGTTTTTTCATGTTCTCGACCAGTTCGGGGCCGTCGATGCCTTTGGGAAATCCGGGAAAATTCTCAACCAGAGTGGTAATGGAAAGCTGGCCTCCCGGCTCATGGCCGATGATGACGAGAGGTTTCAGATTGGCTCGGGCCGCGTAGATCGCCGCGGTATTGCCGGCGCAGCCGGAACCGATAATGATGACGTTGCGCACGCTCCATGTTAACAAGCGAGCAACTCGTGAGGGAGAATCACGAGTTGCTCAGGTGCACAATTGAAGGAGAGATCAGACAACGAAAACAATCGCACTGAAAGTGAGCCACAACAGGCCCCCAACAGCCGATCGCGCGAACCGTTTCATGCATGAAGAATCTCATCCCGACCGCAGCGCCACGAATAGGCGCGAAGTAATTGGGATCCCGCCTGGGACATGGTACTCGCGCTGAGGAAGGACTAGGACTGTTCAGCCCGCTCCCTTACGGTCGCGGTTCGGTAAGTGGCTGATTGCGCAGAGTGACGATACTGAACCGCGACCGTGAGGGAGCGGGCTGAACCTCAAAACCACAACGAAACCAATCGGTTAGCGATAAACGCGAAAACGTAGGCGAAGACCGTCATGTACGCAAACTGCACCGCGGGCCAGCGCCAGCCTCCGGTTTCGCGGCGCACCACCGCGATGGTCGACATGCACTGCATGGCGAAGGCGAAGAACACGAGCAGAGCGGCCGCCCCGCCGGGCGTCAGATCGTTGCGCAGCGCAGCCTGCAAGCCCACCGACTGGGTTGTGCCTTCGATCCCGTAGATCGTCCCTAGGGTGCCGACGATCACCTCGCGCGCCGCCAGCGACGTGATCAGCCCGATGCCGATCTTCCAGTTGAAGCCGAGCGGCCGGATGGCAGGCTCCACCGCGTGTCCGATGGTTCCCGCGAAACTATGCCCAATCTCCGGAGGCTTGCCGCCGGCCAGCGGAAGATGCGCCAGAATCCAGATCACCACGGCGACGGCCAGAATCACCGTGCCGGCGCGACGCAGAAAGACTCTGGATCGGTCCACCAGCCGCAAGAAAAGCGAGCGTACAGTGGGCCAGCGATACGGAGGCATCTCCAGCATGAAGGAAGAACGGCTGCTCTTGAGAACCGTCGACTTCAGCAGCCGCGCGGTCACAATCGCCGCGAGAAATCCAAGCACGTACAACCCCAACAGCGCGGCTGCGCGCGTGCCGAAGAAGACGCCTAGCAGGTGCTTTTCCGGAATGAACGCCGCGATCACCAACGTGTACACGGGCAGCCGCGCCGAGCAGGTCATGAACGGCGCGATCAAAATAGTAGCAATCCGGTCGCGCTTGTTCTCGATGGTTCGGGTGGCCATGATGGCCGGCACGGCGCACGCGTAGGCCGACAACAACGGAATGAAGCTCTTGCCTTGCAGGCCGAAGCGCGCCATGGTGCGGTCGGCGATCAACGCGGCCCGGGCCAGGTAGCCTGAGTCTTCCAGAATGCCGATGAACAAGAACAGCAGAAGGATCTGCGGCAGGAACACGACCACCGATCCAACGCCGCTCCAGATTCCATCCACCACCAGCGAGCGTAGCGCCTCGTTCGGCAGCAACGACCCGATCCCTTTTCCCGACCATTGAATCGCCGCGGCTACGCCGTCCATAAGTGGGCGCGCCCCGCTGAAGATCGTCTGGAATACCCCGATCACCACGGCTAGAAATACCGCCACGCCGGCCACGGGATGCAGAAAAACCGAATCCAGACGGCGGGTCCACAGCGGCGGAGCGGGTGCGTGATACTTCGTCTTGCTGCCGACGTTCGCCGCCCAGGCCCGGCACTTGGGAATGTCCTGAATCACCGGCAACTGCATCAGGGGCGTCTTCGGCGCAGCGGCTTCTGTTGCGTCCGAAAGAAACCGAAAGACCTTATCGACGCCGTCGCCCTTGGCCGCGCTGACCAGCGCTACTGGCGAGCCGAGTTGCATGGCCAGCTCGGCCGAATCGATCCCGCCGCCGCGACGGCCGAGGTCGTCCGCCATGTTCAGGATCACCAGGGTGGGCAGGCCCAAGCTCAGCACCGGCGCGGCAAGTACCAAGTGACGGCTCAAGTTGGTCGAGTCGAGAATCAGCAGGACCGCGTCCGGTTTCGGCAGGCCCTTCATTTGCCCGCACAGCACATCGTGCGTCACCCGCTCATCTTCGGTGCGCGGGCTGAGGCTGTAGACGCCCGGCAGATCCACCACGAATACTTCGCGGCCCGGCTCCAGTTTCACGCGCCCCATGCGGTGCTCCACCGTCACGCCCGGGAAGTTGGCCACTTTCTGGCGCAGTCCGGTCAGCCGGTTGAAGAGCGTGGATTTTCCCGAGTTCGGCGGGCCGATGATGGCCACGATGTGCCTTCGGCTCTGGATCGCCGGGGGGGCGATCGTTGCGACAGGGCAACTGTGGCAATCACCCATATTGGCCTTCCTATACCTAACGAAGAATCAAACGCAACGCGGTCTCACGGCGCAGCGCCACTTCCGACCCATCCACTCGAAAAACCCTCGGATCGCCGCCCGGCGCCGCGTGCGCCGGCGTGACCGCGTGTCCTGGAAGAAAACCCAGCTCCATTAATCGCTGGGCGTCATGGTCCGGCAAATCGAGCCGAT
>JBGPHB010000459.1:0-4895 GCA_041484155.1 Bryobacteraceae bacterium | reverse complement strand
GAGCTTACCAGTTGTTCAAGCAAAACCCTTCGCACCCCGGACTGAATTTCAAGAAAGTGGACGCAGAGAACCGGGATTGATCGAGCAGCCAGCCGCACTGACGCCATCGACCCACGGCTTCGCGACCAACCATTGAAGATCGGCCAGCGCAATCCATAGGTCGTCGAGAACCTCGAAGACATGAGCGTCGAGGAAGTCATGGAACAATTCGACGTGACGCGGGAACAAATCGAAGCGGTACTTGGGTTTGTAGCTCAGAGCCTTAAGGCTGCTCCGCTTCCCGCACCAGCCTCGACCCCCGTCGATGTTCATTCTTTTTGACTATGGAACGCCACGGGGCCTTGCCCCTGCGCTCGCCATCGTTGTCTTGGGCGGAGCACTAAATGGTCGCGCGTGCTGTTGCGACTCGACGAGATTGCCGAGACCGTCAACGCAGCCACGCCGTGCAGTTATGCCGAAGTTGTTATATCGTTCGAGTCAAGCCCCCCGACCGACCGCTCTTCGGAAGACGCTCCGCTCAGCGCTGGGTTGTGCTCGGTCCCAACCCACGAAGGGAGGCATGCCGAAGTCGCAGCAAAAGCGCTCCTATAAGGACTGCCGTCCGAAACCAAGTTGCGCCTCTATTACCCGCAGGTTCAACGTATGCCGTGTCCAAGAACGCGTTCAAAGCGCCTTTGGCATAGGAATAGACGGGCTCCGGGAGTGCGTAAAGCGCACGAAAAAAAGTATGTCGAAGTGCGGTGTGTCCCAGGGCCAAGTGCCACCCTTCGTGAGTCCAGCTCAGGGCATTGAACGTGGCGGGGTTCGGCGAGCATTGAATCAAATAGTATCGCTCGGCTGCGTTTCGAGCTTCGTCGCTTCCGCATTCCGATCTTGAAGGATCCAGCACCGCTATGCCGTCGGGTCTAATGTATTCTTGCGGATTCTGAATCGGAGTGGGATCGGCGACGCCCAATTGCGCGCATTCCTCAACAATCATCCCAGAATCTCTGAACGCAGAGGCCCAGAAATTGGAAAGACGGCTCCTTCCGTAAATGATCCCGTCCCAAGCTTGGCAGGATTGACCCGGCAAGGCGAGCGGGCGCATGTGAATGGGCGGCGTCGGTGGAGCGAAGAAGGCCGGAAGCCCAACCCATGTGACTAGAATGATCCAGAAAAGAGTGGCCGCGAATTCGCGCAGAAACGGAGTCGAGCCCTGTGGCAACTGAACAAATAGGGGCGCCTCACCGTTCATACGGCCTTTCCTCGTTTCCGCTATGATTGGAACGCATGGAGGAATCGGTTGTGCCCCGTGTCAGGCGCGGATTCATCTGGTTGGTCGTGGCCGTGGCATCCTTGCTTACCCTGTTTAGGGTGTCTGCGTACATCGCTATTTGGCAGTCCGGCAACGGCCAAGTTGCTCTCAAACAAGTTCGCGATGATCTCGTTGGCCTGCTTTGGCTTTCGCTTCTGCTGGTCCTGGCAACAGCAGTTCTACTGATGGCGCGAAGACTGGCCCCGAAGCTGTGGACCCTCTTGAGCAGAACACCGACAGCCCAACTGCGGCACGCCAACCGCATCAGCTCCAAGTAACGATGTTGGATGTCATCTGAGCGCCCACGATTCGTCGTAGAAGTGCGGGGTCAGTTCGACCTCGGATATGTGGCGAAGAGCCCGCCGAAAGATCGCTCTTAGCGTCCCTTTATCCGGCTCATCATGGGGGCGATCGTCAGAGTTTGCCGAACTCCGCCCCGTTGAAACCCGAATCGCGCGAGGATGCCCACAACCTCCGCACCTGAAAGCGTCTTGAGTTTGGGCATCTAAGCGACGGCGCGGAGTTCCATGGTCGCCAGCACGGTTGGATCTTTCGCAAAACCAAGTTCCGCGAGGTCTTCCCCCTCAAGGTGGAGCGCGATTGCCTCACGCATTCAACATCTATCAGATGTTCCTAGCTGTTTGATGTCTGCCTATGAACCCCATAAACCCTGCGTGACTTCGCGAATGCGGCGGCCACCTGGCCGCGCGGTCGGCTACGCGTAGAAGTGGCATGAATGATGCACAGCAGCGATCTGGGAACTCACTTCAAGCCACCGCACCCACTTCCCCACCCTCCCCTGACCGCTCCGGCAACCACTTGCGTATCTGCGGCAGCACCGCCCGCGCGGCCCGCTCGCCGGCTTCAATCAATTGGTGTGCGCTGTCGAATGAGTTCCAACCGATATGCCTCACGTCAGGCGAAATCACCAGCGTGCTGTGCCGCCGCCAGTGCGAATCGGTCCGCGCGTTCAGGATCTGGAAGCAGCGCGTCACCACGCTCAGCATGTTCTGCGGGTCCACGGTCTCGGTGGGAACCGGGATCGCCACGCTCACCACGTGCGTCACGCCCATCGCGCGCAGGGGCGCCGCCGGAACGTCCATGGTGATCATGCCGTCCACCAGGCAGTGATTCTTGTAGCGCACCGGCTGAAAGAGCCCTGGATAGGAGCAGCTCGCGCGGATCGGCAACACCACGTCACCTTTATCGCGGAATATGGCAGGCGCGCCCACGGTCAGGTCGCTGGCCACCACGGCCAGGGGAATCCGCATGTGCTCGAATTCGAAGACCTTTAGAAGACGCCGCAGAAATTGGGTCATCGGATCGGACCCGACCAGTCCGTGCCGGCTGATACTCCAGCGCGCCACGTCGGAGAAGCGCATGACACGCGCCACGCTCTCGATCTCGCGCGTGGAAGCGCCCGACGCGAACGCCGCGGCGACAATGGCGCCCGCGCTCACCCCAGCGATGCAGTGGATCGGAATCTTCTCTTCTTCGAAAACGCGCAACACGCCCAGGTGCGCGATGCCCCTGGCAAACCCTCCGCCCAGCGCCAGCCCGATGCGTACCTCCCGGATCGGAACCACCCGGCCCGTCCGAATCCACCGGCGGGCGTCATCCCACCAAGTCGCGTCGGCCATAACCGCCCCCCGAATGCCGGCTGAGTAAGGCTAAGATAGAAGCAACTCGTGCGATCGCCTTCTCGCCACCGGCTCTCTTCTACTATATCGACGCTAAAACGCCGCCTCGGGTTCGTGTTTTTACCTGTTATCTGGTGCTTGTTCTCGCTTACGCCGGCCCAAGCCCAAAGAAACCTGGCCGGCGAGACCGAAATCCGGCAGGCGCTCGACCGTCTGGACTCGCTCGGCAGCTTGATGATGATCGGCGCCCACCCGGATGATGAGAATACGGCCCTTTTGGCCTACTTTTCCCGTGGCCGGCACATGCGCACCGCCTACCTTTCGCTGACCCGCGGCGAAGGCGGCCAGAATCTCATCGGCAGCGAGCAGGGCAACGAACTCGGAATCATCCGGACCCAGGAGCTTCTAGCCGCCCGGCGCATCGACGGGGGTGAACAATTCTTCACCCGCGCGATCGATTTCGGGTTCACCAAGACCGCCGAAGAGACGCTCACCAAGTGGCCGAGAGAGAAAGTACTAGGGGACATCGTCTGGGTGATTCGGCGTTTCCGGCCCGACGTGATCGTGCTGCGATTCTCCGGCACTCCGCGCGATGGCCATGGGCAGCATCAGGTGTCGGCGATCCTCGGTCGCGAGGCGTTTTCGGCCGCCGCCGACCCCTCCAAATACCCCGAGCACTTGCAGTGGGTCCAGCCCTGGCAGGCCAAGCGGTTGATGTACAACATCGCCGCCTTCACCGCCCAGCAGGAGCGCGAAGCGGCCCAGGCCGCCGACCGCCTCGAACTCGACCTCGGTGAGTACAATCCCGAACTCGGCTATTCCTACGGCGAGATCGCCGGCATGAGCCGCACCCAGCACAAGAGTCAGGGCATGGGCTCCAGCGAGCGCAAAGGCTCGATGAAGAATTACTTGATCACAATCGCCGGCGACAAGGCGACCAAGGACGTCTTCGAGGGAATCGATACCTCCTGGGGCCGGTTGCCGGGCGGCCCGGCGATTCAGTTCGCGATGGCGAAAGCGCGCGGCGCGTTCGAGCCTTCGCACCCGGAGCTGCTTCTGCCGGCGCTGGCCGAGGCGCGGCGGCTTGTTGCCGGGATCAACGATCCCCGCGCCCAGCGCAAACTGGCGGAGCTCGACGAGGCCATGGCGCTCAGCGCCGGTCTTTGGCTGGAAGCGTCGGCCGACAAGTATGCCGTGATCCCGGGGGCCAGCCTCAAGGTGAACATCACTGCGCTCGTTCGCGTTCCGGCTAAAGTGACGCTCATCGGCGTGAAACTTACGGGCATGGATGGCGCGCCGGCGCTGAATCTGGCGCCCGCGGTTCTGGTCAACAATCAGGCCAGCCGCTACCCGCTCACCGCTCAGATCCCGCCGAGCCAGCCGTACTCGCAGCCGTATTGGCTCGTCGAGCCCAGGGATGGCGACCTCTACTCGGTACCAGATCTTCGCGACATCGGCAAGCCCGAGAATCCACCCGTCCTCGAAGCGCAGTTTCGCCTCCAGATACTTGGCGTCGAAACTGAAATCACGCGGCCCGTGGAATATCGCTACGTCGACAAGGTGTACGGGGAACAGGTCCGCCCGCTGGCCATCGTGCCGCCCGTCGGTGTGGATATCTCCGAGCGATCCGTCGTCTTCCCCGATACCAAGCCCCGCCGGATCGACGTTCCCGTCAAGGCGAACGTAGCCAAGGTTACCGGCGACGTGCAACTCGAAGCGCCCACGGGCTGGCGCGTCGAACCGGCCTCCCGCCATTTCGAGCTTCCTGCCGCCGATGAACAGACCACCGTCTCTTTCGATCTGACGCCGCCTTCGACGGATGCGATTGCCAAATTGCGCGCCGTCGCCACCGTGGGCGACCGCAGGATTTCAGCGGGCACCGAGGTGATTCAGTACCCCCACATTCCAGCCCAAACGCTGTTCCCCCCGGCGGATGCCAGGCTGGTGCGCGCCGAGATCGT
>JBGPHB010000458.1:0-4897 GCA_041484155.1 Bryobacteraceae bacterium | reverse complement strand
AGTATCATTGCCGCTGAAAAGGAGCATGACAGCAAAGCACACCGACAGTGGTTGAGCTTCGCAAAAGAGCGGACGGATAAATTCGGCACTCCTGAAGCATGGGCGTATCTTGTTGGTGTGGCGCACGGAGTTCGGTTGAGTGATATGCAAAACATGTACTTTGCAAAATGCCTGAGCGCAGCCTTTGAATACGAGAGAACGAACTTCAACGTAGCTGCCAAAAATCCAAATCTCAACGTTGGCAAGCGGGATAGCGACTGGGGCGACTTCCAGCAGCTATTTTACCTGTGCGATCCTTCTCTTCACTTGTTGACCGATGACGAAGGCATCCGAACAAAATGTAAGGCGAGTGAGCAGAGCACGAGAATTATCTTGCTCAAGGAAGTTTGAATAGTCCTGGGAGGGGACCAACCAGAAAGCGCTCTCGTCCTGGATCGCTTCGAGGCGCTGTTTAAGGCGTTGAATGCGCTGCTGCCTTGAGGCGATGTCGGGTTCGCTTGGCGGGTGGTGAAAGCTCTGTGACCGTTCTATGGGTGTTGGTGAATAGGGCCATCGCCGCCGTCGCCGGGGTGGGTTTTCCCAGCATGCCGCAAGGCTGCTATGGGAACTTCAAAGTGAGAAAATGCAGTGCATGGACGCCACCGCCAGCTTGGACGCCAATCTGAACGGCCTGATCGAAGCCGAAGGCCGGAATTTTCAGGCCACCACGATCATTCTCGGCTCGACCGCTGAACTCGTCCAGGACTTCCAAGACCTCTACCAAAGCCTTGCCGATTTCGTCAAAATCTCAGGAGATGGCATCACTCCGGAAAAGGCGACCGTGGGTGTCTGTGCGCTTCATCTTTTGATGAAGAGCCGAAGTGATTTCCTTGTCGGTTGTCTCAATCTTCTCCGTGGCTATCAGGGCAACTCGCTGCGTTTCCTGCGAGGAGCAATCGAGGCGTGTGCATTTGCGGCGAAGATCAAGACGCATCCGCATTTGGCGGATGTGTGGTTCAAAGCCGTGGATGGCGATGCGGAGTATCAAACGTTCAGAGAGAAGTTCACGAAACTGTTTCCGACCGATGATGTTTTGCTTCGTGAACTCTACGAGCGCTTCGATCATTGTTCTCAGATGATCCACAACTCGGTCCATTCGATGGCGGCACATTTTTCCTACCGCAGCGAAGGAACGCAGCAGGCAGTGACGTTCAATGTCTTCGATCTGCCCGATGGCCCCTTGGTTGCCGCCGCCCTCTACTTCACGCTTGATGCTCACAAGCGCATTCTCACGAAGTTCTCTCAGGTGTTGGAAGGCAACATCAAAGCTGATGCGAGAACTTGGGAGCTTCGGTTCAACTCAGTGGAGGCTAAGTTGGATTTCCACCGTGAGAAATGGAAGGCCGTTATCCCCGATCCCCGTAACCCCGCCCCTTAGCCGCTGACCTGGATCGTCCCGGTTCGAGCGTGTTCGTGGAATCCGGTCAGCCGACAACGGTGACGAGCGAATTCAGCCGCCGAGGATCGCCGCCGTCGCCGGGGATGGTGTGGGTCCAACGGGGTTGGCCAAGGCGCTGTGAGCGGCCTGTGTGGGCGGCGGCGTGTTCTGGCAAGGAGATCTTTGTTATCCTCGGTCAGTGATGGATGGTTCGTTTGCTGACTGACAAGTGATTCAAGATCGGCAGGATCCTCGTAAGCACGCCGGATGCCCTCTCATGATTACCTCACGATACCGCGGCACTTGCGTCGCTTTTGGCCTTGTGGTCCATCCAAGAATCAATAACCTACCCTGTGGAATACCTAGTCACGGTCCCGAGTCCCGCCCGGCTCACCAATTCCCCGACGATTTACTGGCCGTTTAGCTCCAAGTGAGCTTGGCCGCCCAGGCGCGCCACCAATTGCGGCATTGCTTCGATGTCATCGGTTGACGCTCGGAAGTTGACGATGCAGAACCGCAGGGCGTACTTTCCGTCGATCACAGCGTTGGAGCAGAACGCCTCCCCGCTATTCTCGAAGGACGTCAGCAGGCGTTGATTCAGACGATTCAGATACGCCTCCGTCTGCTCGGAACCGACACTGGCACGCAGCTCCGGCGGGACGTAGCGCAACGTGGTGATGCTCAGGTTATGCGTGATTCCCTCCAGTTCCGGGTGCGCCGTCGCCAAGGCGTACAGGTGCCGCGCCAAGGTGATGTCATCTTGAATCATCTCGCGGTAGGCCGCGGCCCCGGCGTGCTGGAGGGCAAGCCAGATTTTGAGTGCGCGAAAGCCGCGTGAGTTCTGAGGCCCGATGTCAAAGTAGTTCATGGCCTCGACCTCGAAGCTGTAGTAGGGCGGGTGATACGAGAATGCATTGCGCAGAGCGGCAGGATTGCGGACCAAAGCACACCCGGCCTCGAGCGGTGCGTACAGCCATTTGTGAGGATCGACAGCCACCGAATCGGCCGCTGACAATCCCATGAGATCCGCGGGCGCCGACCTGAGCCCGGTGGCGAATGCGCCGTATGCGCCGTCAACATGGAACCACAGTTTGCGCTCTTGGCAGAAGGCCGCCAGATCCGGCAGGGGATCCACAGCGCCTGTGCTGACGGTTCCGGCGGAGCCGACCACGAGAAATGGCCGGTAACCCTCTTCAAGATCCCGTCTGTACTGAACCTCCAGAGCAGCCAGATCCATGCGCTGCTGCTTGTCGACGCCGATCCATCGAATGGCATCCGTGCCGAGTCCTGCCAGGTCGGCGGCTTTCTGAATCCAGGTGTGTGTTTCCGTGGAAGCGTAGGCACGCAGGGGCGGCCCACTGGCGACACCTTGCTTGCGAACGTCCCAACCGGCTTGCGCGGCGCGGGCGGCCAGGAAACACGTGAGATTGGCCATGTTACCGCCACTCAGAAGCAAGCCGCCACAATCGGCCGGGTAGCCGATGAATTGTGCGAGCCATCGAATCACCTGGGCTTCGATTTCGGTGGCCATGGGAGACAGGCTCCAGGCGCCGACGTTGGCGTTTACAGCCGCCGCCAGCAACTCCGCAAGCATCCCGATGGGAGCGGCGGAGGACGTGATGTAGCCATAAAAGCGCGGGTGTCCGTTGAAGAGGGAGTGCTCAAACAGCAGGTCGGCGGCACCCTCAAGCAGATCGCCGGGATCCTTACCTTCCTCCGGCAGCGCCCGAGTCGCGCCTAAGGCCGCGCGGACTTTCTCCGCGGGCTCCGCCGGCGTGACCGCCCGTTCGCGCATCGTGGCCAGGAAGCTCGCGATCCGGTCAACCAGGTTGTGGCCGAGCGAGCGAAACTGCTCTTCCGTCATCTCCAAGGGAGTCGTGCGGGATCTGATCATTTACCGTAACCCCTCAAACAGGTCGGTCTCCAGTTTGCGGCCGCCGCTGACGGCGCTGTAAACGCGGTAGAATTCCTGGGAGCCCCATAGCGCTCTCTGCTGTTCCTCGTCGAGTTGTTCCAGCCGCGCGTAGATGGACATCTGGGTCTGGTGGCAACACACAGCTTTCCACACAACGGGCCAGTACGCGGAAGTGTCGATCTCGGTGGTCACTGCCCAATCAGGCCACGGGGTAGCCTGTCGCGCAATGCCGTCAACCATCGAAGTTAGCTCGCGGAAAGCGGCCTGGTAGGCCTTCCACTTGTCACTTCGCCACGCCATATAGTGCAGCTTGGCAACGCGGTGACTAGGAAGCGATCTGTCATCGATTGGGTAACCGGCATCGCTGGCGCACACGACGGCGGCAGTCGTGAATTGGGAGATCGCGATGTGGTCAGGGTGGCCATACGCGCCTTCTGGGCCGAAGGTGACCACTACGTGGGGCCGAATGCGCCGGATGTGGGAGACAATTGCCCGTATCGCAATCGCGGCAGCCATTTGGTCGACGGCTCCGTCGGGGTAGCCCAGGATGGAGACATCACGGATACCGAGCACTGCGGCGGCGGCTCGCAGTTCCGCCTCACGAACGCGGCCCACTTCAGCCGGATCGGCCGGGGTGCCCGGTGAACCAAAGCGACCCCGCTCCCCGCGGGTGGCTGTGACCAGGTGCGTCTCGACCTCTTCCGCCGCATATTTCGCCAGCGTCCCACCAAAGCCGAGCGATTCGTCGTCCGGATGGGCCAAGACGGCCATCAGCTTGAATTTTGGAGTCATCGTGACCTCCCGACGATAATGGATTCATCGACGTGGACACAAGTCGTGCGTCGCCAACCGTCAGTGGATGGGCCTGACGGCATTCCTCTCAACCTCGTTGCCGAAGTACCGTCCCAGAGGGCAGCGAGGCATTTCGTTCGATGCCCTGGACAATGGCTCTGGGGTTCATATCTCGATGCGCCGCTTGCAGCCTTTCGGCAACAACCGGAATTCCTTGGATGCGGATCATTTGAATGGTTCTCCTTTCGGTCAGTGGCTCTGCGCCACTTTGGCTTTCAACGAGTCGGGTACCGCGCCCCTCAGACCGCCGAACGGCAGAAACTTGGGCACGCGCGCTTGATAGTCGCGATATGCCTGGCCGTGCACGCGCACCAGATCCCGCTCCTCGAAGTAAACGCCGGCCAGAACGTAGGACGTCATCAGACCAGCGAACAGCAAATGGCCCACGGTCATGTGTGGAGTGGCCCAGAACGCAGTCAGCCAGCCCAACATCATCGGGTGCCGCACCTTCTTGTAGAAGGCTCGCTCCTTAAACGCGGGCTTGGACGCCGGCCGTTCCAGCGCATATTCGAAGACTTGCCGTAGTCCCAATAGCTCAAAATGGTCCGTGAGGAAGCTGGTGACCGGTATCGCCAGGTATCCAAGCAGGGAGACCGCATAGAGCGCGATCATGCTGGGTCCGGTTACGTTCCACAGATCGCCTTCGATCGGCTGCCAGAACTGGACGATGGCGATCGTCAGGATGGACCCAACCCATACGAAGGTGCTTCGTT
>JBGPHB010000457.1:0-4897 GCA_041484155.1 Bryobacteraceae bacterium | reverse complement strand
CCCGACGTGGTCATTCGCCGGCCAAATAACCCCAAGCGTCAGCGCGGGGACGGTTTCACCCGCACCCCTTCCCCGCGCTGACGCTTGGGGTTATCCGCAGTTAGAAATGTGGAAGCACAAGCGGGGAAGCGAAACCGCCCGCCAGCGGAGCTGATTTCTATCGCTCATCCAAAATCCCGAAAACGTTTAAGCACCCGAAGCACCCGACCTCGCATTGACATCGTAGCCTATTTCGTTATAAAAGTAGAGCGAACTTCGGTCCGCGTCAGGTTTGGGCTGTGGACGACAAGCGCGCGTCGAAAATGAGGATTAAAAGTCCGTTATGACATCGGATCTTTCGCGCAACCTTCGCTGGGTTTCGGTCTTGCTGGTATTTGCGGGAGCACCTGTCTCCGCCCAGGATAATCCCACCTTCGGCCCGCAAGCGGTTGCCCTTTTCGAGAACGGCGTGCAGCCGATTCTCAAAGCGAACTGCTTGCAATGTCACAACGCGGGAAACCGGACTAGTGGTCTGGCACTTGACAGCCGCGAAGACGTTGTCAAGGGGGGCAATCGTGGGCCGGCGGTCAAGCCGGGCGCGCCCGCTGAAAGCCGCCTCATCGAGTCCGTCGAGCAGAAGGGCGAGTTGAAGATGCCGTTTGGCCGCGACCGCCTCAAGGACGAGCAGATCGCCGTGCTGCGGCAATGGATCGAGCAGAACGTGCCTTGGTCCACCGGGGGCACTGGCAAGGCCCGTGGCTCGGATCACTGGGCGTTTCAAACTCAGAGGCATCCTTCTGTACCACGGGTGAAGGACACTACTTGGGTGCGCAATCCGATCGACAACTTCATTGCCGCGCGCCTGGAACGCCAAAATGTGAAGCCCTCTCCGGCGGCGGATCGCTACACTTTGCTGCGCCGGGTCAGTCTGGATCTGACGGGGTTGACTCCGACTCCGAAAGAGATCCAGGATTTCCTCTCCGACACTTCTCCGAACGCCTACGAGAGGGTGGTCGATCGCCTGCTGGCTTCTCCACACTATGGCGAGCGCTGGGGACGCCACTGGCTCGATGTGGCCCGTTATGCCGATTCCGATGGCTACAGCATCGACGCGCCGCGACCAATCTGGAAATATCGCGACTGGGTGATCCAGGCCCTCAACCGCGACGAGCCGTTCGATCAGTTCGTCATCGAGCAGATCGCCGGCGACCTTCTGCCGAACCCCAGCGCCGATCAACTGATCGCCACCGGCTTCCATCGGAATACACCGAGCAATTTCGAGGGCGGCATCGATTTCGAGCAGTATCGGGTGGAAGCCGTGGTAGACCGTGTGGCCACCACGGGAGCCGCATTTCTCGGGCTTACGATCGGATGCGCGCGTTGCCACGACCACAAGTTCGATCCGATCTCGCAGAAAGAGTTCTACCAGTTGTTCGCTTTTTACAACAACACCGACGAGGTTGCGTCGGAGGCGGAGCGCCACGACTTCTATCGTCCCGTGCTGGATCTGCCCACACGCGTGGAGACGGCTCGGGCGAACGCCTACTGGGCACAGGTCACCGTGCTGAGCCGCGAAATGGTCGAATACGTCGAGAAGCTCGCGGCTGAACCGGTGAAACCCGGCGACCCGCCGAAACACCAGGATCCGGGTTTGCTGGCCCGCGTCGCCACTCTCAGAACATTGACGAAGCCCGGGGAAGTGGATGGTGCTCCAGCGGCGTTCAACGAATACAACTGGGCCAAGCCGGTGATCACGAGAACGCTCATCATGCGCGAGCTTCCGGCGCCACGGGAAACCCACGTCCACCTGGGCGGTGATTTCCTGCGCCGAGGCGCGCGGGTGCACCCGGGAGTTCCCGCAGTGCTTTCTCCCAGGGCGGTCGCCGGAAATCGCCTGGATTTGGCCAGATGGCTCGTTGACCCCGCCAATCCGTTAACAGCGCGCGTTACGGTGAACCGCATGTGGCAGGCGTACTTCGGCAAGGGCATCGTGGAGACCCAGGACGACTTCGGATTGATGGGCAGCGCGCCGACGCATCCGGGGTTGCTGGACTGGCTTGCCACCGAGTTTGTGGCGCGGGGTTGGAGCCAGAAGGCGATGCACCGCCTCATCGTGACCTCCGCCACCTATCTTCAGTCTTCGCGGCAGCGACCCGAGTTGGACAACATCGATCCATTCAACAAGCTGTTGGCGCGGCAATCCAGAATGAGACTCGAGGCTGAGATCATACGGGATTCCGGGCTGGTCGCCAGCGGCCTGCTCGCGCCGGCTATCGGAGGACCCAGCGTCCATCCGCCGATTCCGGCGAATGCGATGACTGCCACGCAGATCAAGCGGGAATGGCCCACCGACACCGGTCCTAACCGGTACCGCCGCGGCCTCTATTCCTTCTACTACCGGATGTCGCCGCCGCCCAGTCTGGCATTGTTCGATGCGCCGGACGCAGGGGTCACTTGCACGCGCCGCATCCGCTCCGACAGCCCCCTGCAGGCGCTGACTTTGCTCAACGATCAGGCGTTTCTCGAATTCGCGGTGGCTTTGGCCAAGCGAACTCTCAAAGAGGCCGGCGGCGACCGGGAGCGGATGGAGTACGCCTTTCTGCTGGCCATAGGCCGAAAGCCGACTCCAAAGGAGTTGAACCGCCTGGAGAAGCTTCTTCTCCAGCAGCGGCAGGAGTATCAGGCAAACCCCGCCTCCGCAGTTCTGCTGCTCGCGAAGGAGTCGGTGCCCGAACGCCCGGCTCGCGGCGCTGATGCGGCCGAGGAGAAAAATGACGCAGCCGAATCGGCCATTCCCAAACTGGCGCCTGAACTGGCGGCCTGGACCGCGGTTTCCCGCGTGCTGCTCAACCTGGATGACTTCTTGACCCGGGAGTAATATCCTTATGACTTTGGAAGATCGCCTCCTTCTGTCGCGAACGCGCCGGCAATTTTTTAGCCGCAGCGGCGTCAGCCTCGGTTCCATCGCTCTCACCTCGCTGCTGACCGGCGGAAGAGTGTTTGGGGCGCCTGTAAAATCGGAGAGTCCCATGGCTCCGAAGCCGCCGCACTTTCCGGCCAAAGTGAAGAACGTCATCTACCTCTTCATGGCCGGCGGCCCCAGCCAACTCGATCTTTTCGACTACAAGCCCAAACTCCAGGAGTACGGCGGACAGGTTGCGCCGGAGTCGCTGATGAAGGGCAAGCGCTTCGCCTTCATGGACACCTTCACCAAGGACCCACCCAAGCTGCTCGGGACGCGCCGCGAATTCCAGCGCCACGGCAAGAGTGGTGTGTACGTGTCCGAGCTTTTGCCCAACATCTCTGGCGTCGTTGACGATCTTGCCGTGATTTCAGGCATCACAACGGATAACTTCAACCACGCTCCGGCAAAGTGTTTCATCAACACCGGGTCCATACGCTTCGGCCGCCCGAGCATGGGATCGTGGGTGACATACGGCATTGGCAGTGAGTCGCGGGACCTGCCTGGGTTCGTCGTGCTGCAATCCGGTCCGCGCGGTCCCCGCGGCGGGGCCGGGCTTTGGTCAGGCGGCTTTCTTCCCACCGCCTATCAGGGTGTGCCCTTCCGTTCCGGCGGCGATCCCATTCTGGACCTTTCCAATCCCCCAGGCGTGACCGAGCGCAGCCAGGCGGGAATTCTGGACGCCATCCGCGACGTAAATCTCGCCCGGGAGGCGGAGACCGGCGACCCGGAAATTACAACCCGCATTGCCGCCTATGAGATGGCGTACCGGATGCAGACCAGCGGTCCGGAGCTGATTGATTTTTCCAAGGAAACCCGGCAGACTCTGGACATGTACGGCGCCGAACCTGGAAACGCCACCTTCGCGAACAACTGCCTTCTGGCCAGACGGCTAGTCGAGCGGGGCGTTCGCTTCGTGCAGTTGTATCATTCCGACTGGGATCATCACGGAGACCTCGGACAGCCTCTTGAACAGGTGTGCCGGGAAATCGACCGGCCCTCCGCCGCTCTCATCCGCGATCTGAAGCAGCGCGGCTTGCTGGAGCACACACTCGTGATCTGGGGTGGCGAGTTCGGTCGCACTCCGATGGGACAGGGCGATATGGACAAGCGAGGTGCTAAGGTAGGACGGAATCACCATATTGACGCCTACACGATGTTTATGGCAGGCGGCGGGATTCGTCCGGGCCAGCGGGTCGGCGAAACAGACGACCTGGGCTTTTCGCCGGTTGGCGACCGCATTCACGTTCACGACATTCAGGCGACGATCTTGCACTTATTGGGTCTGGATCATACCCGCCTGACCTACGCCTTCCAAGGCCGGCGGTTCCGGCTCACGGACATCGAGGGTCAGGTGATCCGGAAACTTCTCGCCTAGCACCAAACCAAATGAAGCCACTCGGCATCCTGATTGTAGGTTGTTGCCTGATCGTCGGTGTTCCGGAGTCATTTGCCCAGAGCGCATCTTCGAAAGGTCGGGATGTGAAATCGACTAAGGCTAAATCGGAGGACGTCGCCGCCGGCAAAGTCTTGTTCGACGCTAAGTGCGGAGTGTGTCATAGCGCCGACAGCAAAGAACGAAGGATCGGCCCCGGGCTAAAGGGCGTGAGAGACGGTAAGCTGCCGAGCGGGAGAAACGCCATACATGATGTGATCCTGGAACAGCTCAACGTCGGCGGCCGTGGGCTCTTGATCACTGTGAACGGCTTTGGGATGCCCATCTTCAAAGATTTGCTCACCGACAAGGAAAAGGAGAGAATTATCGCCTACGTGATGTCTCTCTGAGCGGTCGGTCCCGGGTGGGTCTTCATAAAGGAGTAACCGCCACTGGATTACCGCACAGACGCTAGTTCCGAACTTCTTTTGAATAATTCAACCCCCAATAGCATTAAGCCCTTCACCCGCCAACAGTTCGTCCCGGTTCGTTCTCTCTGGCGCTCTTGTTATGTACCCATG
>JBGPHB010000456.1:0-4909 GCA_041484155.1 Bryobacteraceae bacterium | reverse complement strand
TCACGGCAGGAGTTTGAATCACTTTGTACACGAATGCGTTGACCAGCAGGACGTCGCCCGGCAGGCACCATTCGCCCGGGTTTCCAGCGCCGCCCCGCGCCCTCCGTTCCTTTGTGATCGTGTCTGCCCATGGCAGCAACGCCGCATCCTCGCCTTCGGCGGAGTTCCCGATCCAGACACCGGAAAAGTCGGGTTTGCCATCGGGCGTCCGCGGCGTTGGCCCATTAGGACGGCCCTTGTTACGCACCCAGGACGAGATGTCATCGCCCGGCGTTCCCAGATTTCCGCCCCACGACAAGCGGAGGTCGAGCCGCAGAGTCTGCCCGGCTTGTACCTCGACGCCCTTCTGTTGGAGCCTCGCAAACGTGAAGCCGATCGGCGGAATCGTGATGTCGTAAGCACCGGGCGGAAGTTGCGAAAAGGTGTAGCCGCCATCCACTGCGCTCGTGATCTTGTACGCCATTCCGGAGGCCAGGTTCGCAGCCTGCATCGGCGCCAGAGGTACCGGTTTTCCGTCCGGATCGGCGATGACGCCCGTGATGGATCCCGGCCGGACTTGGCCGGACAGAACGGCGGCCATGATCGAAATACACAACCAAACCGTAGCGCGATGCATAGTTCATGGTAGCCGGTCGGCAGGCGACCGTTCTTGATGGACTGAAAGCCAGGTCGGCAATATCCGCTCAAGGAGTTCTTATGGCCACGCTTCAACGGACCTATCCCCGACAGGTCTCCTCTCTCCGGAGACCCATTCGCCGACTATCCAAGAATGTTGAACTTGGGCCAGTCTCCCAAGCATAGACGCAACCACTTCAAGCGAACCACAGAAAACATCCAAGCTAGGTGGGGCGGGCAGTCTGGCCGGCTTTTTTTGGGGCGCATCGGAACAAGAAAGCCGGCCTGGAGGCCGGCTCGCCGCCATGACTGGCTGCCCCACGTAGCTCGGCCGTACCTCCGGAGCCGGTGGTGGCGGAGGCTGCGGCCGGTTGTTGTTCGGTACCGGCGCCGGCTTCGGCAACTCCGCGTTCCCGTCCAGCGCGAACACGAATATCATCGGCGGGTTGCCGATCTTCTCTCACATGACAGACACCCGGTCTTAGAAACTGGCTTTGGGGAGGAAATCTGGCAGGAGTGTGTTGAACTCTGCCGGTTTCTCCATCATCACGAAGTGGCCAGTGCCCGGCACTTCGACCGCGCTTCCGTTCGGGAACATCTTCTTGAAGTACACGGGATCATCTGCCCCGGAGTGGTCCGCATAGATACCCAGAGCGGGAACGGCAAACGTCTCCTCGATCCAATTCGGAGCGGCGAAAGTGGTGGCCATCGCCTGGTAGGCTGTAGCTTCCGGGGCGGCCAGCATCATTTTCAAGATTTCCTCTTGAATGACCGGCGTGGCGGATTTGCCGAACATCCCGCGGATCATGGCCTCACGGTTCTTCAATCCCTCCGGTCCTTTCATGCGGTCCGGGTTGGGGGCATTGGAGCTTCCGGATAGGTGGAGGACTCCATCGACAGGGACCAGCGCCGCGACGTTCGAGGGATACATCCGCGCATACTGGCGAATTACCGGAGTACTCATGCTGTGGCCGACCAGCACGATCTTTCCGGCCTTCGCTTCCACCCGGACCGCTTCAATCGCCTTGGCGAAAAGCTCCATGGTGAGCGGACCGCTCTTGGGCGAGCCGCTCTTGCCATGGCCGGGCAGGTCCAGCGTGATGACGCGGTAGTTCTTCTCGAAGAAGGGCGCTTGCTCGCGCCACGAAGACTCGTCACAGGTCCAGCCATGCACGAAGACGATTGTTTTAGGTCCGCTGCCGCGCACGGTCGAATGGATGGCGACACCGTCCACGGAGGCGGCCGATGTCAGCACGGAAAGGGAGAATGCAAGGAGGGGCATTAAAGGGCGCATGGATCGCATTATAGCGCCAAGCGTCCGGGTAATCGGTCCCGACAAACGCCGGCCACGGCGAATGGCGGTCGGGGCTGGACGCTAACGTGATGCTGACATCACAGGGGTAATCTGGCAACGCCGCTTCCGGCACTTGTCCGACATGCCGACTTATCCGGCCAAGTGGATTCTAGAACGCTGCGCCGTTAAATCGGGAGTTATCGGAGCGCACCCAGGAACGCGCGAATACGAGCGTGACTGTCCCAGTGTCAGGCCGTAGTCGCGCGTTCGATCATGCACTGTTCTATTTGGCTTTGAGGATCGCGCCGGCATTTCCAACCCTGGCACCGGAGAGAGTCTCGACCTCAATTGTCCGGCAGATGCGGCAGATCCTTTTCATTGTCCGTGCAGGGAGCGTCCAGGAGATCTGTGTCCGGCGCGAGGTCCTCTTTCACCAACACTGTAAACGGGCGCGTGTAGGCCTTTGGGTCGTCAACCGTGACCTCGATTTCGAGTCTCCCGAAGGAAGGCCGGCGGAACCGTTCGGTGACCTTCGCAGCATTGGTCAACGGACTGCCCGCCAAATCGAGCGTCTGATCGTCGCGATATCCGAGCGAGTGCACAACTAGTGTGTCCCTCTCCCACTTGCCCACCGAGTATCCGTTCCACGTAGGCTGCGGGTCGTCCGGAAGGGGGCGTCCATCCGTGAAAATCTGCCGGTAGTTGACGTTGTATTCGCTGAGGATCAGCACCAGCCCCCGGGTTTGCACGATCTTTCTCATCGGAGGTAGGACGTGCATCTGCGGCCCGCCAGGGGTGACACACGTGAGGTAGTGTTGGTCCTTCATTCGACGCCGGCTCATCGCCTCCCGCGTTTCCGGTCGGTAGGGCAGATCGTCCTTCAAATTCGCGCCGAACCTTAATAACAGCGGATTGGGGGGAAGGTCTCCGCTACCCTGCGATGGCAAATTGGTGGCGGTCTGCCAGATCCCCGACAGGTCCGGGTTTCCGCGTAGCCGGGGCGCGGGCGCCGCCAGATTCGGCTTGCCGTCTCGCGTCCTCGGCGTTCCCGGAGTGGGGTATTTTATCCACTGCGCGGCGAGCGGACTCGCGATCCCAATGGCTGCGACGACCGTAGTGAAGACATTCATAACCTATTATTTGAGTCATACCATGAACAGGACTCGATTCGTTGGAATGCATCACCTAGTCTCGAAGGGTAGACCAATCCCGGTCCCTCTACGGGTTAGTGTTGTGAAACGCCGCTCACATCACCGGACGCTTGCCATTGAGGGCCGTTGCCGCGACGCCGACATCACAGGATTAATCGTGCGTGATTCGGAGAGCACCGAGCGCGACGGTGGAGCGTCGCAAGTCGGCGAGCGAACGGTATGCGGGCTACTTATCAGCTCTATCCCTGATGCGTTTCTCCGTTTCTTCCGAGAACTTTCCCCACTTCCCCTTGCCAAGCCGGATGTTGCGTTCGAGCTTGACGTAACTCAGTTTGTCGATATCGGTTTCGGAGTGGGGAACAGCATCCGGCGATTCGGTCAGTTTCTTCAGCGCCGCGACGATACTCTTATGGTCATACTTCGGGTCATCTACGTCTGCCGGAGGCGGCATGGTGCGCCAGCCAGGCATGTATTTGTCCCACATGCGCGTGACGAAAAATGCCGTGTCATCGGGTGGATGTCGCGCAAAGCCACTCAGCCCGGTACGCTGAACGTCGTCAGGCATCGCGGAATACAGATCATTTAACTTCTTCAGATCTGCCTTGAGTTCGTCGCCACGGACGAAGGTCTGGTTCGGGGAAAGAAACAGTGGCACGATCTGAACATGAAAGTTATCACCCGATGTGAATATGGCGCAAAACGGCAGGTAATACAGATAGGCGAGGTCGATCTGGTGGCTAGGTTTTACATTGCGCAGCAACTGCGTGGGGAGTACCAGACAGAAAAACAGATTGATCGACAGCATGAATGTGAAATACGGCAGATGCTCGCGTAACTGCGGGCGCCTGCGGTAAATCCAATCCTCAACCACAGATTCCGTAGCTTCTGGAACGCGAAGGAGGTCAAGGCCGAATCGTATCAGCCACTCCGGGTCCATGTAATCGATGATGATGTCGGCCATCTGCTTCGCGTCTTCCAGAGATTTCGGCTGTCTCCAGTTCCCGCCGATGGCCGTCATGACTTTCTTGACCATAGCTGAAAAATCAATTCCCTTCAGGTCGTTGCGCCAGCGCTTCGCGAACTGCCGTTCAATGTTGAGGAAGTCGCCTTGCGCCCATCGCGACAGGGCTTCTTCCTCGGGTGCGGCCCTGAAGGTCATCCCCTTCTGCTCGCCGAGCTGCAACAGCTCGCCACCCGGCACGGCGGGGCGGCAGATGACTTTGCGAATATCGAACGCCCTGCTCAATTCGCCTTTCAGCACGTTCAGGTGATGCACGTTGGCCGCTGCGTTCCATTCCGGTGTTCGGGCAGCCAACGATCCCACGAGTTGCTCCGGCGTGCTTTTGCTGCGAATAGATTTTTCAAGATCAGCAAGGCATTCCACGTAAAACAGCGGCGTGATAGTGCACCGGTAGAAATGGTCCAGCAGGGCGGCTTCATGGATATTCAGGCTCTCCAACGCGGATTTGTCAAAGACGAGGGACGTGCCGCCGCCCGATGCGTAGATGGTTTCCTCGGGCCCTGGCGGCTGTAAGGACGGCATATAGTTCGTTTGCGTCGCCGTAAAGATGTATCTATATTGTCGCCCGTCCGCCTTGGGCAGCGGGTTACGCGGAAGTCATGAGCCGCTCGACTCTTGCGGAACGCCTTTTGGCGTACAGAGGAGAACGTAAGCTGGAATCAGAAGGGCATGGGGGCATCCCACGAAGAGCGTGGGATTACTCCCGGTAAACGCCGCTCAGGGAAACCACGTGTCTGGTTGTTCCAGTCTGTCTTTTGCGCCGAACAATTTGATCGGGGCCCTAGTCTAGCAGCCTGTGGTAGAAGTCTCACGCTTCCGGAAACGCAG
>JBGPHB010000455.1:0-4909 GCA_041484155.1 Bryobacteraceae bacterium | reverse complement strand
TCCAACAAAAGGATCTCGCATGTTGCACCTCTCTCCTGCACCTTAGCCTCAATCCCGCGGGGGAGTCCTGAAGATTCTGCTAAGATTCGCTTAAGATTTGTGGCTGGCCCAGAACTGTACGAATTCGGGGAGTTCACGCTGGATGCCTCTGAACGGCGACTCGTCAAAGGCGGCCAGCCGATCCCTTTGGAGCCCAAGGCTCAAGACGTACTGGTTGCCCTGGTCCGCAACGCCGGACGGTTGGTGATCAAACGCGAGCTTCTGGAGCTGGTCTGGCCGGAGTCCTTCGTCGAAGAGGGCATTCTCGCGGTGCACATTTCAGGTCTGCGCAAAACGCTCGGCGATCGCCAGGGCGGGCGGCGATTCATCGAGACGGTTTCGCGCTCCGGATACCGCTTCATCGGCGCCGTCACGCAACCGGCGCCAGCGGCGCGATGGTCCGTCGCCGTGCTCCCGGCGCAGCCCCAAACAGCGGACGCCTCTGGAGATCAACGGTCCATGGGTCTGGCAATTGCCGACGCTGTGATCGATCGGCTGGGGAGATTCGACCAGATTGTGGTCCGTCCCACGAGAGCCGTCCACGCATACGCGGACACGCGACAGGATGATGCCGCCAAAGTGGGGCGATCCTTACGTGTGGACGTTGTCATCGAGTCCCACTTCCTCAGGCAGGCCGGCCGTGTCCAGGTTTCCGCCCACCTGGTGGACTCTCGAGACGGCGCTCGATTATGGACTGGCGAGTTCGACGAACCGGCCACCGGAATTGGCCCCATCGCGGATGGGGTCGCCGAATCTGTCGCGGCGCATATCGGATCGACCTCCAATGGGAAGGGGAACCCGCGTCCTGCCACGCGTCCGGAGGTTTACGAGCTGTTCGGCCGCGGCCGATGGCATCTGCTGTCGGCTTCGATGTTCGAGGTACCCAAAGCGGTGGAGGCGTTCCGGGCCGCCATCGAGTTGGACCCGACCTATGCCCCTGCCCACGCGGGCCTGGCTTTGGCGTTCTGTGCACAAGCTTCACTTCGCCTGACGCCTCCCGCTGAAGCCTACCACCAGGCGAGGGCGGCGGCTCTCAGCGCGCTGGCGATGGATGACTCCAGCGCGGACGCGCAAGTCGCCCTGGGCGCGGTGTTGTTCTTCAGTGAATGGAACTGGACCGGGGCGGAAAGGAGCCTCAAGCGGGCGCTCCAGCTCAACCCCAATCACACCGAAGGCTACCTGCTTTACGGACAGCTCATGGAAACGCTGGGCAAGCTCGAAGAAGGACTCGAGATGAAGTTGAAGGCTCTCGAACGCGACCCCTTCTCGCCTCTGGTGCATCTGCAAATCGCCATGTCGTACTGGAACCAGCGGCGCTATGACGACTCGATCGAGTGGGCCAACAAGACTCTCGAGCTCGATCCGCGGCACCCCCATGCGCGGGAACACCTGTCTGGCGCCTACCTGAAAAAAGGCGATTTCGATCGCCATATCGCGGAGAACACCAAACACGCGGAAGTCCACGGTGTCCCAGCCGCGGCCCTGGAGCCTTTGAACCAAGCCTACGCCGCGGGCGGACGCCCTGCCGTGGTCAGGCTCTTCCTTCAGCGAGCTTCCAGTCAACCGGAAGCCTTTCCTCCCATCCAGTTGGCCATGTTCTACGGCGAAGCCGGCGACATGGATGCGGCCTTTCATCATCTGGAGCGGGCCATCGAAAACCACGACCCGGCCCTGGTTCATCTCGCCGTCGGGCCACAATGGGACGGTCTGCGCAGCGATCCGCGGTTTAATCAGTGTCTGGCAAGGATGGGCCTGGCAAAAAACCGGGACAGTTACCATTTTTCGCCGGCCTAAAACGCCCCTGATCCCCAATACACCCGTCCGGCGAAAAATGGTGACTGTACCGGCTTTTTGCGTCCGCAACGTGAGGTCTTAGCCGTCACGCGTTCCCAGTCGCTGCTTCGTCGGCGAGTAAGGTTGCAGCTCTCCAGAAACCCATTCGCCAACTATTCAAGAATGTTGAACTTGCGCCAGTCTCCCAAGCCTAGCCGGAACCACTTCACGCGAACCACAGAAAACATCCAAGGCAGGTGGGGCGGGCAGTCTTGCCGGCGAGCCGGCTTTCGTGCCGGCTTTTTTTCGGCCGCATCGGGACAAGAAAGCCGGCCTGGAGGCCGGCTCGCCGCCAGGACTGGCTGCCCCACGTCGGCTCGCCCCGAGTCGTCCTCGCTGAAGCCCTACAGCTGTTAGCTATCTCCTGATTTTTCAAGCGCCGCCCTGACCTCGCGGATTTGCTCGGCGTGGCGCCGGGCGTGACCGGCGATCACCGACATCATCTCCGCGCCGTTCATCGGTCCAAACCGTGGATGTTCGGTGGCGAGCCAATACAGATCGGCCCCGCGCTCTTCGGCAAACTGCATGGTTCGCGTCCGGGCGGCGTTGAAATGCTCGAGCGCTTCCGCCAGGCTGGTAAACCGGGCAGCCGGCCTGACCGGTTCGGGAGCGACGGCGCGAATCGCACGGTTCGCCACACGGGCCAAGAGCTCCGCTTCTTTCTGTTTGTCGACAGTCGGCGCTTCCAACCGCTCGGCGCGTTCCAGCCATCTCACAAACCGCTCTTCAACGATCGTGACATGCTCGACGCACTCGAGAACCGACCATCGCCCGGCCTCGGGCCTGGCATTCGCCTGCGATTCCGAAACGCCTCCAGCGGCGGCGTTGAATTCCTGCCTGGTGTGTTCCAAGACGTTGAGGGTCTCGCCCGTTTCCTCAGAGGGCATGGCGAGAAGTTTAGCAATTCGAGGGGACTTACTGCCAATGGCGGTTGGCTACGATCGCGCCTTCGCACAAACCAGCGAACTCTTCAGCGGCCTCTTGCACCTGCTCGTCATCCAACCCATGGGTCCCGTCTTCCGTGCAATTCAGCTTTTCGCGAAGTGCTTCGAGCCGTGGTCCATCTCCCGTCCGCAGGTCGCCGGGCAGGATGGGTACCCATTGTTGGTAAGCGGCCTGGAACCGCTCTCGAATATCTCCGTCTGCTACGCCGAGTAGTCTAAGAGCTTCCAACGAGCGGTTGAACAACGAGATGTCGGCCATGAGTACTCCTGTACTCATCAAGATCGGCTTTTCGCCTCTACTTCTTTAGACGCGACTATTTCGAGCTGAGCACGAAGCGGTTCCCGTCAAGATCCTTGAATATGGATGTCGTACCCCACTCTTGCTTCGCCGGCTCCATCACGAACTCCACACCCTTGCTCTTGAGCTCGCGCGCCGTGGCCTCCACGTCGTCGGCCCAGAACGTCAGGTTCATGAGGGTGCCGGGCTGGATGCCCTTGTCGGTTCGGAACAAAACCAGGCGCGTTTCGGCGCCGGAAATCCCAATTTCAATCCAGCGTTGCTTTTCACTGAATGGCTGATCGGTGAGCAAACGAAACCCGAGCTTTTCCGAATAGAAGGCCAGCGCTCGATCCTGGTCCGTCACGGGAATACTGGCGAACTTCACACCCCTGATCATTTTGTTCTGTTTCACCTCACCCGTCATTATGCGGCTCCCGCCGCATCCTGGCAAGACCTGTGTGAGTTTTGCAACTATAGTGGTATGCACCATATCGCGATTGACGAGTATGTCGTTGACGTACTGTTACCGGACCTTGCAGGTCACGATCGCTCCCCCACCGCCTTTCTGGTCTACCTGGTCCTGTGGACCGCGCTGTACAAGACCGAGCAGCGGCGCGTGGCCTTGAGCCTGCGCGAATTCGCGGAGCGCACGGGCCTGTCGAAGTCGGCCGTACAGGCCGCGCTCCGGTTGCTCAAACGCCGCGGCCTGGTGGCGGTGACGAAGACTGCCGCGACGGCGGTTCCGCAGTATGAGTTAGTCCGCCACTGGCTGCGGCGAAGGGCCAAGAGAACGAACATGTAGCGGACTTGCTCGTAGCGGAGAGTGACGATCTTGTTACCGACCAAGCAATTCGAAGTAGCGACGAAACCCATCAGCTTCGAACACCTTGACCAGCCGCTGATAAGGAACCGGACTAAGCTTTGACATGCGCCAGCGGAAGCGGAAGACTCACGCGCTGCACACTGATGAACTTGGGGCTTGCGACCTTCCGCTTGGTTCTGCTATAGCCTGCTTCTTCGAGAATCTGTTCTAGCGTTCCCATTTTCCCGGCTTCTTCCAGAAACAACCTCGCAGCCTCTTTGAGGTTTCTCAACGCCCTCTCTTTGCTGCCGGCGCACGAAGAAACATCTAACTCCAAGGCGTGAGCCACATAGGTGCGTCCTTCTTTGAAGATGCGGGTAGTGAGTTGAATCTCCACTCGGTCACCGCGGCATCAAGCGCTTCACGTTCTCTACATAGACGTCGCAGAATGGACGGCGCAAGCCCTCACGCGGCTCGGGTCCGTTGTCGGTGAACTCGAGGTACCCGCGCGCCACCGCGTCGAATTTCGGCCATGGCGGAAGCTTCTCGCCGTTGGGGTTGCCGGTCTTGGCGAAGTTGGTCCAATACTGTTGCATCGCCGCCGAGATCTCGTGGTCCAACGCGTTGGTGCTTTCGATCGTGCCGAAAACATACGGGACCTCAGTGCCGTGCACAGCCCCCAGCGCTTCTCTTCCAGGCGCCGCGTGGTCGAACTGATATTCGTAGCCCGGGTTTCCCGCGGCCGCGTGCCAGGCCAACTGGACGACCACCGGGCACCGGTACATCGTATCCACGACCCACTGGGCCGCCGTGCCGCCATACAGGGGGTCCGGCGTGCCGTAGAGAGCAACCGCGCGCGCCGCCAAAGATCCATACATCGCTTCCATCGCTTTGGTCAATTCCTCGGGGGCCGGTGGAGGAGGTGTTCTTTCGCGAGCGTTGTTTCCGATGAGCAAGGGCACGCGGCGCCCCTGACCCGCCGCGAACACCTGCGCCGGCGGCTTGGGGAAG
>JBGPHB010000454.1:0-4912 GCA_041484155.1 Bryobacteraceae bacterium | reverse complement strand
TGTCCGTTTACTGTTTCGTACTCGCGCACGGTGTCTATGTCCCACACGACTTCCCCGGTGGCAGCCGAGTACGCTCGCAGGTGTCCGTCTAGTGAACCGGAGAACACCACGCCAGGAATCGCCGTCACGGCTGCCGATTGCGCGGGGCTGCAGCTCTTCCGCTCGCCACAAGGAAACGGCTTTGCGCTCCAAAGGTTTTCGCCGGTCGCCAGCCGGAGTGCGAACAGACCGCCTCCTTGATTGGGATCCAGGTCCAGCCGATACCCCTCCGGGACCGCCTTGTCCGCCACGATGCCTTTGATTTTCAAGTCCGACAAAGCCACATACATATTTTCGCGATCGGCGGCCGAGCCCCACTGTATTCCGCCCAGCACTCCGCCCAGGCCGACTCGGGTCTGCCAGAGAACCTCGCCCTGCTGGTCCGGATCCAAAGCGTGCGCGATGCCCGATTTCTGTCCGATGACCAGGGCCCGCTTGCCGTTGGCCAGGGAAACCAGAATCGGCGGTTGTCCGAAGTCGAAGTCCGGGCCATTGGAATCCGGACAGTTCGTCTTGAACGGATTGGTACATCCATTGTTGAAAGCGTCGTTGGGGGTCAGTTGCCTGGACCACAGGATCTTGCCGGTCTTCCGATCCAGCGCCAATACCGCGTCGCTCGTATTGGTCGGAGGATCCGAATAGTTGTCCCCGGTGGCAACGTAGAGCGCGTCACGCTTCTCGTCGAAGGTTGGCGTGGACCAGACGCTGGCGCCGGAAGGTCCGTGAAGCTGGGCTCCCGACTTGCTCTTCTTGGTTGCTTGAGGTTCCTCCGCGATGGTGTAGGTTTTCCAAACACGCTTACCGGTGGCGGCATCCAGCGCGACCACGCTGCCGCGGAAAGTGCAGCACTCGTAGGTGGGCAAGGGAGGCAGCCCCTCCTCAATTGACGCCACCGGCATGTACAAAACACCTCCGTGCAACTGCGGGGCCGCGGTGATCCTCGCCGCGAAATGATCTTCCACGTGAACCTTCCAGAGCAGCTTGCCGGTGGCTGCATCCAGGGAATAGGCGTTGGCGCTGGCATCGCCGAAGTAGGCCGCGGGTTGTTTCTCCGTTCCAATCACGATGGCGGAGCGCACCGCAGCGCCAGCCTCGAACGTCCAACGAATACAGCCGCTGCGTGCGTCCAGCGAATACACGGCGCCGGTCTCGCTTCCCACGAAGACCTGGCCCCCGGCGACGGCTGGCTGGGAGCGCGCGATGATGCCATTACCCAATCCAAACGCCCATTTCAGCTTGAGCTTCGGGACATCGGTGGCGTCGAAACCGGCCGCGGCGGCGTCTTGAAAGCGGGTATTGGCCGGATCCGCGCTCCACCCGTTCCAGCGCGGACCCCGGGTGGAGAGCGTCTGTGACTTGTCGCGGCAGAACGCCGCAGGTGGAAGCGATTCTGCCGCCTTCGCGCCGGGGATAATAATGTATGCCAGGAGCGCGTACCGTTCGCTGCTGCTCAACCCTTCCGCTTGCGTCTTCATCGCCCCGCTTTCGAGCGACCGCATGATCAGAAGTGCGTTCATGCCGCGGATAGCGCTGAACGGCGGAACGCGCCCCTCGGGCATGTCGTGGCATCCGGCGCAGCGCGACTTGTAGATCGCGGCGCCGTCCTGCGCGGAAACCGTCCAGGCGCCGAGGGCGAGTATCAGTAAACGTCGTATCATACATTTCCTTTCCGGGGATCGCTCCCAGTGTAACCAGACCTTATGTGGCGCGAACACTCGTGTGGCCACGCATTACCAAAACAGGTCTACTGCCTGTCGAACACGAGAGTGATCTCGAATTCGCCCTGAGGGGTTTCTACCCGCACAACGTTCCTCAGCGTCTTTCCGCCGTCCGAGAGGGTCATGCGGTCCTTGAACACCAACTCGAGGCCGCCAGCCGTGGCCTTCGAGTTGAAGACGATTGCCTCGCCGTCCCAGGTTGCCGCGCTCTTCACGCCGGCGCCGTTTGACTCGTACGCGATCTCCTTGCCGTCCGTGGTGTAGCTCCGGGTGTCGTTCTGGTCTCCCGTTCCGCCTTTTTGGTCGTCCGCGATCGTCAGCGAGGGCTCGGAATGGGCTATTTTGCGTGTGAATGACGTGGGCGGAGGGACCACTCCGAAGTTGCTCTTGGCAAGGTTGATCTTCCAGTCGCCGGAAAAGTCGGGTTTGTCGGCCGCCATAGCCATGGTGGCGATGGCCGCAATGATGAACGCATGTTTGAGAACTGATCTCATGTTGGAATCTCCTTTCGGTCTGAAGTTCAAAGTTACGTCAACCGCCTCTCGAAGTCGCGGTTTCTTCGGCGGAAAGCAGCAAACTGCCGGGGAATGACGACTTACTCCCGTACCAGTCGGCGAACCGCGAGCGCCGCACAGAGCCACGTCAAGCCGGCAAAACTGGATGCGCGAACGATCGTGGCACTCTGACTGGGTGTGCCCACGACCCGAGATTAGTGATTTTTGGTACTTTTAGGTGTTTCACCTGTACTTCGTGATCCGCATGATCAAAAGCATCGCCATCCTGGTCTTGATCGGTGGCTCGATTCAGGCGCCGTGCGATTCTGGAGAGATCGTCGCCGTCGCCGAACCGCTGCGTTCCAGCTTGTGGCGCTTCCGCCAGGAGGTAGATCCCAAATGAAAACGCCTTTCGATCCCAGGAGCTTCCTGGCCAAGGTCGGCGCAGGAAGAACAATTGCGAACTACCGTAAGAATCATTCGATCTTCTCGCAAGGCGACCCCGCCGATGCCCTCTTCTATGTCCAAAAAGGCAAAGTCAAGCTCACGGTCGTTTCCAGGCACGGCAAAGAAGCGATCGTCGCCATTTTGGGACCTGCTGACTTCTTCGGCGAGGGGTGCCTGGCCGGCCAAACCAAGCGCATGGCCACGGCCTCCGCTCTGACCGAGTGCTCCATCGCGCGGATTGAGAAGGCGGCCGCGGTCCGCGTGATCCATGATGAGCCGCGGTTCTCCGAGTTGCTACTCGCCTATTTACTTTCTCGTAACATTCGGATCGAAGAGGATCTCGTGGACCGGCTCTTCAACTCCAGCGAGAAACGGCTGGCACGAGTGTTGCTCTTGCTGGCCAACTTCGGCAAGGACGGCAAGCCGGAGCTGGTGATTCCAAAGATCAGCCAGGAAACCCTGGCGGAGATCGTTGGCACCACTCGCGCAAGGGTCAGTTTTTTCATGAACAGGTTCCGCAAGCTCGGCTTCGTCGACTACAACGGGGGCCTGGAAGTTCACAGTTCTCTGCTAAACGTCGTTCTTCACGACTGACACCTGCCGATAGTGATCAATTTTGTACAGACAGCCACCGAGGTGTCCTCTATACTTGGGAACATTTTCGTGTATGCGGTGCTCCGCGGCAATATCGTTGAGTTTGCTGTCCAGCCTGGCTGGCGCGGCACAGGAGCCGGAACCACACACGATCAAGTCGAATCTCGAATTCCGGCTTACCAGAGGGGACCTGCCGGAGCTCTCCTTCGGGATCGAGAAGCCGAAGAACGTCGAAGTGATCAAGGGCGGCGAAGAACTGTTGCAAAACTGTTTGAATGATACCGTGACGTGGACGAAAGATCCGCTCATGTTCCGGTTGGCGCATACTCATGCCGCTACCATCCAAAGCTGCCGTGAAAACAGTTCTCCGTCGATGCACGCCGTCTTCCTGAAGGTGCCGGATGAACCGCTGCACGCCTGGGTGCATCTGGACGGACATGGTTCTCAAACCTCGGGGAGCCGGATGGTGCATTTAGGCGAGGTGGTGTATCACAAAATCAGATTTCAGAACAACGACCAGGACCGGATGTTTGAGAATCTCCGGCGTTCTTTGTCGAGCCCGCTTCAGACGGAACCAGCCATCCCGTTCACCAACCGCGAACGGTTCAAACTCTTCACCACCAAGACACTGACCCGAGTCCAACCGTATGCCGCTTCGGCGGTCTCTTCAGCCGCTTTGCAACTGTTCAGCCCGAGTTCTGTCTGGGGTAGAGGTGTTGATAAGTTCGAGAACCATATGGTTGCCTCCTTCACTCAGAGGCTTGTGACGTATGGCCTTCAGAGCAGTGCGGCAGCCGCACTACACGAAGATCTCCGGTATAAGCCGTCTCACAGCAGTAACGTATGGAAACGAGCGCAACACGCGATCGTCAGCACTTTCGTGCTGGAAACACCGCGCGGAAACGACGTAGCTCTTGCCAACCTGGTGGCCGCGGTCGGCAGCGGCGTGGTCATCAATACTTGCCATCCTGGGCGGGAACACTTTACCGAACCGGGGGCGTGGAAACTCGCTGGTTGGAATCTCCTGGGGTTTGCCGAAGGCAATCTCTGGAATGAGTTTAAACCCGACATTAAGCATCTGGTCCGGACCAGACTCCTCCATCGGCAGTAATCCTAGGCAACGGCTGCGAAGGGCGGCTCAGCAGCCCGCCTGCAATCAGGCTCCCAACTAGAAATGCGTGGCTAGCGGCGGTGGCGAATAGGGAATCCAAATAGTGAGAATCGCCGAGCGCATGCGCGGTCAGGCGGAGGAGCCAGGGGACGTTGAACTGACCGAGATCCCAAAAGGTCAGCGTCGCGGCAAAGACCAGCACTCCGAGAATGGGACCAGACCGATTGAAATGGCCGATGACCCAACCGGTTGCCGCGAACGAGAGGCAGTCCAACCCCAGCAGCGCGGTTTGGAACCAGTGCGCGCCGAGCAAGGGCGCCGTCCAAGTTAACACGGGGCGTTCCAGCAAATAGGTGAGCGCCAGCAGCGTCGCCCAGCCCAACACGATCGATCGTGCCGAGATGAGCACTGACTTCTTTGTCCGCTGCGAAGATTCGGTTGGACGCCGCGTGGGGCGGCCAGTCATGGCGGCGAGCCGGCGCCCTGGACGGCTTAGTTCGTCTGCATAG
>JBGPHB010000453.1:0-4913 GCA_041484155.1 Bryobacteraceae bacterium | reverse complement strand
GCCGTGTCAAGCCGCCCGACATACGGAACTCCGAACCGCGCGGCGATGCCGAAGATCCCGATTCCCAGCTCGAGCAGCGCGTAGACGCGCAAGGGATGTTGCCGCGCGGAGATCAACCGCGGCAAGGCGAGGCTGCCGAGGCACATTCCGCCCATGTAGGTTCCCAGCAACACGGCCAGCGAGACCGCCGACGAACCGATCACCAGTTGCAGCAACTGGAACCAAACGACCTCATAAATCAACGCGGCGCAACCGCTGCCAATGAACAGCACCAGCAGAAGAGGAAGGAACCGGCGCGATGCGGGAGAAGTAGAGGGCAAGGTTCGCATCATACCGCACCGGCCATTTGCTTGGGTGTAGACTATACCCAATTCAGCCTGGAGGATCTTAACATGGCAATCAAAACGAGGATCGCCGGCAGCGTGTTATTGCTGGCGGTGTTGTTGGCGCTGCGATTTGGCGCGGCTGCGCAGAGCAAGGCGTCCGACCCGCCGTACGTCGTCGAGTGGGTTTACAAGGTGAAATACGGACACCAGGACGAATTCTGGCACATCTTCAGGAAGTATCAGATCGCGACGCTCAACCGCGAGAAGCAATTGGGCACTGTCTTGAAATACGAAGTGTTTCGGCCCGGGCTCCACACCAGCGAGGATCACCGCTGGGACTACCGCATCGTGATCTACTACAAGAATATCTCGGCGCCGAGTCAGGCTAGCGCGATCGAGAAGCAACTGTTTCCCGATCAGGCGGCGATGAAGCGAGAGGAAAACCGCCGATGGGAGGTCACCGAAGTACACTGGGATCTGCCCATTCGGGAAGTAGATCCGAACGCTCCGGAGGAATGAGCCATGACGCCTCAGACCGCAACCGAAAAACCGATGGGCGAATTCAACCGGGCCATCGGCGTCTACCTCGATCCACGGGAAACGTTTAGCGATCTTGCCGTGCGGCCTAGATGGTGGGTCCCGATGGTCGTAATCTCCCTGTTTTCCCTGGTTTTCATTTACTGTTTTTCGCAGCGTGTGGGATGGGATCGCGTGGTCCGCCAGAACCTGGAGACGAACCAGCGGATGCAGGATCTGCCGGCGGAGCAGCGGCAGCGCATGATCGAGGTGTCCTCCCGATTCACTCCCATCGCGGGTTATGGCGCGGCCGTGGTGGGAAGACCCTTTTCGATCCTGATCTCGGCCGCCGTTTTTCTGCTGGTATTCAATGTGTTCGCTGGAGCGCGAATCACGTTCCAGCAGGCCATGGCGGTGACTGCCTATTCGTTCCTCACGTTTGTTCTCTCCAGCATCTTGAGCATCGTTACTCTGTACTTGAAGAGTCCGGACGATTTTGATATCCAGAATCCGCTCGCTTTCAATCTCGGATTCTTCCTCAGTGCGGATTCGGCTTCCAAGGCGACGATAGCGCTGGCTAATTCCCTCGATCTGTTCTCATTCTGGACGCTCGGGTTGCTGGCGACTGGGTTTTCGATCTGCGGCAAGATGAGCTGGTCGAAGGCGCTGTTCGGTGTTGTGGTGCCGTGGGTGGTGTTGGTGGTGTTGCGGGCTGTCCAGGTTGCGATGTTTACTTAATTAACCCCGCCCTGACGGGCGGGGCTTTGTCGGCGCAGTTGACGGGCGTGGTTTACTGTTGCGGTTGACAGGCGTGGTTGCAAATCGCACGGCAAGCCCTGCCCGTAAGGGCGGGGTTTTCGGAAGAAATGTAGAGACTCGATGCCCCGCTCTGACGGGCTGGGCTCTGACTGTGAGAAGATTGTTCGGACCGCAACCTTTTCGAGTTCAGCAACGTCTCAAATCGAGCCTGTGTCGTCTCTAAAACCCATCAATATACTGCTCTTGAGCGGCGCCGTCGCGCTGGCCCAGCAGTTCACGATCTCCACGATCGCGGGAGGGGCGCCGCCTTCCACGCCCGCGGCGCCTACGACTGTCTCCATCGGATCGCCCCAGCGGAGCGCCGTCGATGCATCCGGCAACTTGTATTTCACCGGCTCGAACTGCGTCTTTAAACTGGGCCCAAACGGAGTTCTGACGGTCATTGCGGGGACTTCAAGGCCCGGGAACGCCGGCGATAACGGTCCGGCTACGAACGCACGATTGAACGGACCCCAGGGCGTGGCCATCGATGGGTCCGGCAACATCTACATTGCCGATTCTTTGAATCACGCCGTCCGGATGATCTCTGGCGGAATCATCACGACCATCGTGGGATACGGAACTCCCGGCTACACCGGTGATGGCGGTCTGGGCAACGGTGCACAACTGAACCTGCCCGGTGGTCTGGCGATCGATGGAAAGGGGAACCTATATATAGCCGATACGGGGAATCATGTGATCCGGCTGCTTTCCCCGGCAGGCACGATCATCACTTTCGCCGGAACGAGCATTCCCGGCTTTGCGGGGGATGGCGCGGCGGCCACGGCCGCGAGATTGTTCGACCCAGCCGACGTGGCGGTGGATTTCAAGGGCAACGTTTTTATCGCGGACACCGAGAATAATGTCATTCGTGAAGTGACCACGGACGGCAACATCAGTACGGTGGCGGGAAACCGGACCGCGGGAAACTTCGCAGAAGGCGTCGATGCAACCAGTGCGTTTCTAAGCCAGCCTCACGGCGTGGCCGTAGATTCGGCTGGCAGTGTTTACATTTCGGATTTTGGCGCCAGCCGGGTCCGGAAGGTCGCTCAGGGAAAGATTACTACGGTGGCTGGAACGGGAGTCTTCGGCTTCTCCGGAGACGGCAGCCAGGCCGCGAAGGCGCAACTGGCGAATCCCTGGGGCGTGAGCGTGGACTCCAGCGGGAATCTCTACATCGCCGATTTCTGGAACTACCGCATCCGGCAAGTATCCTCGTCAGGCACCATTTCGACGGTGGCTGGAAATGGCTTGGTGAGTTATTCCGGAGACGGCGGCCAAGCCGCCAGCGCGCAATTGAATGGACCTCGCGGTGCAGCCGTGGATGCGGCCGGCAATTTGTACATCGCCGATACGGAGAATCATACGGTGCGGCGAGTCACGCGGAGCGGCGTCATAGCCAACTTCGCAGGAAACGGCTCCGCGGGTTTCGCCGGTGACGGCAGTCAAGCCGCCGGCGCGCAACTGAGCAGGCCGCAAGCCGTGACCGTGGATGCGGCCGGCAACGTTTACATCGCCGACACAGGGAACCATCGTGTACGAGCGGTTTCAACCAGCGGCGTGATTACCAGCATTGCCGGAAATGGTTCCCCGGGTTTCGGTGGCGATGGCGGGCCGGCCGCCAGCGCGCAACTGAACGCGCCCCGCGGTCTGGCCGTCGACGCCTCCGGCAATCTATACGTGGCCGATTTCAATAACAACCTGGTGCGGAAAATCTCCAACGGGACGATCACCACCGCCGCAGGAACCGGTCTGGCGGGTTTTTCCGGGGATGGCGGGCCAGCGAGCAAAGCACAACTGCGCGGCCCCATCAGCGTGGCCGTAGACGGCGTGGGTAACCTCTATATTGCGGACTACGGTAACTACAGGGTGCGGGTGGTCTCGCGCAATGGCGTCATCAACACCATCGCCGGAAACGGCACCAGCGTTTCCACGGGAGACGGCGGCCCGGCCGTGAACGCCCAATTGGCCGCTCCCGGCAGCCTCGCCGTGGACGCCGCGGGGAACCTCTATATTGGGGACTCGATCGCGCGCGTCCGGGAGATTTTTTCGTATGGAACCATCGCTACGATTGCCGGCGATGGAACGATCGGCTACTCGGGAGATGGAGGGCCGGCGCTGAGCGCGCGACTCAATGGTTCATCGGGCCTGGCCGTGGATGGAGCGTATAACGTTTATGTGGCGGACACCGGCAACAATTCCATCCGGCGGCTGCAGCCCTCGGATTTTGGTCTGACGCTGAGCTCTGTGGCCAACGGCGCCAGCCTTCTTCCCGGGCCCGTGGCGGCGGGCGAGGTCGTGGTGCTGTATGGCTTTGGATTGGGTCCAAACCAACTCGCTACGTACAGACCTGATATCAACGGCGGCATCCCCACGAATCTTGCCGGCACAACGGTCGTTTTCAATGGCACCCCGGCGTCGATCCTCTACAGTTGGGCGACCCAGGTGGCCGCCATCGTGCCTGCAACCGTGAGTGGGGCAAATGCGCAAGTGTTCGTGCAATATCAGAACCAAACCTCCGCTGCATTGACGCTGCCCGTGGCCCCGGCAGCTCCCGGACTGTTCACCGTGAACTCCTCCGGCCAGGGGCAAGCGGCGGCCCTCAACCAGGATGGATCCCTCAATGGCGCGGGGAATCCGGCGCTTGTGGGAAGCACCATCTCCGTGTTTGCGACCGGGATCCCAGCTTCACCTGGATTCACTTATTCCGGTCCGGTGACCATCGGGGGAAAGCCGGCGACGGTACAGTCGGTCCGTTACGCGCCCAATGGTGTTCTACAGATCAACGCCCTGGTCCCCGCTGGCATCGCGGCCGGCTCTGCGGTCCCGGTGATCGTGCCGGTGGGGAGCGTCTCCAGTCAAAATGGCGTGACTATTTCGGTGACCGGCGGCAGTTAATGCCGATCGTCACTTGCGAATAGCCATCCCCCCTGTGTAGAATCAATGAGCTACCAGAAGAATCTTGGGAGGATGCATGTCCGTTGAGCAGAAGGTCAAGCAAATCATCGTCGAGCAACTCGGCGTGGACGAAGCGCAAGTCGACCCCACCGCCAGCTTCGTCGATGACCTTGGCGCCGACTCGCTCGATATTGTCGAGCTGGTGATGGCGTTCGAGGAGGCGTTCGACCTCGACATCCCGGATGAGGACGCCGAAAAGATCGCAACCGTCAAGAACGCCATTGACTACATCGAGAGCAAGAAGAAGGCGTAGCGCGCGCGTCGTCCTTTCAACAAACGGAGCCCCCGCTTGCAACGCAGAGTCGTAGTTACCGG
>JBGPHB010000452.1:0-4919 GCA_041484155.1 Bryobacteraceae bacterium | reverse complement strand
GACGCCTGTGGCGGCGTTACCTTCGCCAAAACCCAAAGTTCGCCGTACTTGCCGCAATCCAGTTAGTGCGCACCCGCCTCACGTGAGCACCGCAGCACGACCACAACTCGCTGTCCGCACCTTCCGCGCCACGCCCTGGACGGTCTGGACCGTTGTTGCAGTGGACGTCCTCGCGCTCGAGACTGCGTTCGCACTCGGGCTCACGGTCCGGCGAATGCTTGCAAGCTGGTTCACCGCGGCCATCGGAGTCGAACAGTACTTCGCGGTCGCCGTCGGAATCTTGCTGCTTCCGATCGTCCACTATCAGATCGGACTCTATCCGGGCTATCTGCTGGGACCGGTCGAAAGATTGCGCCGGAGGATGCTGGCGACCCTCGCCGTCTTCGGCGGCCTGGTGGCCTGGGACAGCATTGTCGAGCGAGGCAAGCTTTCGCGCGGGGTTCTGCTGACCACTTTTGTTTTCGCGCTGGTGCTGCCCCCGCTCGTCGAAACGCTGGCCCGCATGGCGCTGGTGCGCCGCGGGCGATGGGGCATTCCGGTGGTGATGCTCGGGGCGGGCGAGACGGGGCGCCTGGTAGCCCGCACGCTGATGCGCGAGCCTCACTTGGGTCTGGTCCCGGTCGCGTTACTCGATAACCGGTCCGAGGCCTGGAATACGACGATCGAGGGCGTGCCCGTGATCGGACCGCTCGGTCTGGCCCAGGATTTCGAGCGTCGCGCCGAAGCCGCCATTGTCTCGCTCAACGATCTGGGAAAGGATGACTTCGCCACTCTTCTCGAAGAGTTGAACTTCCCGCGAGTCATCGTGATTCCGGATCTCGCGGGAATGGCCAGCCTGTGGGTGACGGCGCGCGACCTTTCCGGAAGCCTGGGAGTCGGATGCCTCGGCCTGGAGGTCAAGCAAAACCTGCTCATCCGCCGCAATCACGTGCTGAAGCGGCTGATGGACCAGGCCATCGCCCTGCCCCTGTTCCTGTTGAGTTTGGTGGTGATGGCGTTGGCCGCCCTGTGGATCAAGCTCGCCAGCCGCGGACCCGTGTTTTACCGCCAGGTGCGCGAAGGGTTCGACGGCTGCCGCATCCCGGTGTGGAAGCTGCGCACCATGGCCCTCGACGGCGACCGCGTGCTCGAAGAATGGCTGGAAACGCACCCCGAGGACCGGGCCCATTGGGGCCGCTTTTTCAAGCTGCGCCGCGACCCGAGGGTGCTTCCGGTCATTGGTACGCTGCTCCGGCGCACCAGCCTCGACGAGCTGCCGCAACTGTGGAGCATCCTTAGAGGTGAGATGAGCCTGGTAGGTCCGCGACCGCTCCCCGATTACCATCTGTCGCAGTTCCCGCCTGAGTTCCGCAGCCTGCGGACGCGCGTTCTGCCGGGGCTCACGGGGTTATGGCAGGTCTCGGCGCGCAGCGACGGCGACCTGAAAATCCAGCAGGCGCTGGACACCTACTACATCCGTAACTGGTCGCCCTGGTTGGACTTATACATCCTGGCCAGGACCGTTGCGGCGGTGCTCCTGGGACGCGGCGCATACTAAGTCGTCCAGATTGTTAGTCCCGCAGAACCCCGCCCTGACGGGCGGGGCTTTGTCGTGCGTTTACAACACCCGGCAAGCCCCGCCCGTCAGGGCGGGGTTCTGTTCAGAGATAAGGCAACCGAACGGCGCTCCATTCCCTAAGGGTCCCGAATCCCCGGTACTATCCGGATTGGGCCGAGTAACCTATTGCGGCGTCGGGCCCGCCCTGGCATTCTCGTAGTCACATGAGCGCCGAAGACAATCCATCCAATCGCCGAAGTTCTGAACGCATGTCGATCGAGCGCGAGGTTCAATATAAGATCCTCAGCAGCAAGAGCGGCGAACCGGCGGTGTCCGGAAAGACCCTGAACATGTCCAGCTCCGGCGTCTTGTTCACGACAGACAACATGCTGCTCCCCGGCCGGCGCATCGAGCTCAGCATCAATTGGCCCGCCCAGTTAGACAACAAGTGCGCTCTGAAACTCGTCGCTCGCGGGCGCGTGGTGCGATCCCAGCCGGCCTGCGCCGCCTTGGAAATCCTGCAGCACGAATTCCGCACCAAAGGCCGCTCGTAACGCAGGCCCCGGCCTGCAAGCTAGTGCCCGGACATCTTCTTCCGCAAGTCCGGCCAAAACTCCGTGAACGCGTTGCCGCTCATACGCCCCAAAAACCCCAGTAGTGTACGCACCCCGGCGTCACTAGCCTTGGCTTCGCTATCCACCCGCCACGTGTTGGACATGAAGTTGGAGCCGGGAATGGCAATGAAGCGCGCATAGGCGGGTATCGTTTTCCCCTCCCGATTCGTCGCCATGAAGCTCATCTTGATCACCTGGCCCAGCCGCCGCTTGAACGGTTGGCCCGCTGCCCGGATATAGCGCGGATCCTCCCCCCACATCGCGCCAAAGCTGGCCTCCACTCCGTTTGCGACCGCCGCGGTGGACATACGGATACCGAAGCGTTTCCCAAAACCCTCGTAGTGCGGCCCGTATTCCTTGGGTTGGTTGAAAATCGTGCCCCAGCCCGCGCTAATCGCGCCTCCTGCGAGACCCTCCAAACCGATGGTGCTGGAAACAAACCAGCCCCCCCGGCCCGCGCCCGTGATGGGCCGGTAATTCAAGATTCCAGTCGGCGTGTAGACTGGCTCGGGGTTCGTCTGCCCCATCGCCAAACCCGCACCCAGGCACAACACGGCGAGCCCATGCCTCATTCGCGTTGATCCGCGTTCATTCGTGGCCATTATAGTTTTCGTACTGCCTCCTCCACATCACCAGCCAGAACCGGTACCGGCATCGGCTTGCCAATCCTGACTTCGACGCTCCCCGGCCGCGGAAACTTAGCGGTGCGATGGAGCACCCGATCCAGCCCCTGGATTCGGATCGGCACCACCGGCAGATGCAAGTGGGACGCGATCATTCCCACACCCGGCTGGAACCGATGTATCTCTCCGGCGTCGGTTCGATCCCCTTCCGGGAATATCAGAATCGACCAACCCGCCTCCGCCAATTCTCCCATATAACGGATGGACTGGCCCGCCCCGGTCTCCCTCTGAGGAATCGGGAACGCGTTGAAGAACAGGGTTGCCAGCCGGTAATTCGCGCTGTTGGTGATTCGTCCGCGCCAGCCGTGCCGTTGCGGGTAGAAGTGGGCGTCGAAAAATTCCTTCGACATCGCCGGCGCCACTCGATACCGCCAGCGCGCCGGGAGGCTCGCCAGGATCACGGGCACGTCGAGCAGGCTCTGGTGATTCGCCGCAAACATCACGGGACCACGAACCGCGTCCAAATTTTCGCGGCCCGACACTTTGATGCGGGCGAATACCCTGGTCAGCGGAAGCAGAAGCGCCGGCAGCGAGACGCGGCGGATCGATCTTGCGAGCCATGTGCGATTGTACGCGGGAAAGCGTATCTGCTCGGCCGGAGACATCGGTCGCGCCAAGTCCGCCACCGTGGTGACCGAACTGGCGTCGATTTCCTGTTCCAGGTCGATCATCAGCTCCACCCGATCGAGCGAGCTGAGCCCCAGCTCATCGAGAGTGGTCTCGGGAGCGATGTTCCGCCCCGGGGCGAATTTTCCTACCAATTCCGCGATCCTGTTTTGCGGCGTAGTCCCCGATCCTCCCTTCCGCACCAACTCGGCGATCTCCGCCCGCCGTAGTTTCTGAGTGCCCTGCGTGCGCGGTAATTCTCCGCCAGTCCAAACCGAGACCGATCGGATCCGCTGATGGTCCTCGAGCTGCCGGTTGGCCTCTCGCACGATCGCGTCCGGATCGGCGCCCGGTTCCAGCGCCAGGACCGCATGCACCCGATCGTGGCCAATCACCGCCGATTCGCGAACTCCCGCCGTTTGATTCAATACTCTCTCAACATCTTCCGGAAACACCTTCAGGCCTTCGGGCGTGACGATAACTTCCTTCTTCCGTCCTCGAATGGAGAGATGACCCTCCGCATCCAGTTCGCCGATGTCGCCCGTGTGCAACCAGCCGTCCTGAATCGCTGCTGAGGTCTCGGCGGGCGACTCGAAATAGCCCTGGGTTACGTTGTCGCCCCGCACCAGGACCTCGCCATCCTCTGCGATCCTGACATCCACTCCGCCCAACGGTTTCCCCACTGTGCCCCGGCGTATATGAAAAGGATGGCTCAGGGTGACGATCGGCGCTGTCTCGGTGAGCCCGTAGCCCTGCACCACCACGTATCCGAGCCGCGACCAGAACTGCTCTAGATCGGCCGGGAGCGGCGCGCCCCCGGAAACGAAGCACCAGAACTTCCAGCCCAGGAGGCGATGCACCCGGCGGAAGCGCCACCAGCGCAGGGGCCACGGCCCGCGAGCGCGGCGTGGATCGGCCGTCTCCGGAAATCGATGGATCACAAAGTCCCGCAGAACCTCGAGAATCTTCGGCACGGCGACCAGCGCGGAGACCCGCCGGTTGTGAATCTGCCGGACAATTTCCTGTGCGGCGGTTCCCGCGATGAAGACCACTGAGGCCGGGATCAGCGGCGGCAGAAACAGCGCCAGCGATTGACCGAACAGGTGGCTCAGCGGAAGCAGATTCAGGATGCGGAGCGGCAGGAACGGCCCGGCATACTTGCGGTACTTCGCCATCTCGCGCTCCACCGGCTCCAAATTCGCCACCAGATTGCGGTGCGTGATGACGACGCCTTTGGGTTCGGCCGTAGTGCCCGATGTAAATACGATCTCGGCGATGTCGTCGCTGGCGATTGAGATCGAATCGAGCGAATCGGCGGCTTGCTCGATCTCTGACACACGCCACACCGGGATGGGGCTGTCCATAACGCTGGGCACCTTGTCTCCCAGCAGAATGACCCTGGGCCGGGCTTTCTTCTCGATCCGGTGAAACAGACCGATCGAAGACTGAGGGTCCACCGGCACCAGAACCACCCCCTCG
>JBGPHB010000451.1:0-4922 GCA_041484155.1 Bryobacteraceae bacterium | reverse complement strand
TGGAAGGGCCGCAAGAGCGCTGATCCGAGCAGTGCTCGAAAGCCCGGGGCGTGATAGATTTGGTGATCGAATGGGACCCGAGGTAAGGTTCGAAAGAATTGAGGCGTTGCTGCACGCCATGGCGGAACGGGAGAACCAGATGGAAATCCGGTTCAACCGAAGCATGGACCAGGCGAAAGCACGCATGGACCGCGCCGACCAGCGTATGGATCGCGCCAACCAGCGCATGGACCGCGCCGACCAGCGCATGGAGAAGTTCGACCGGCGTTTGGAGGCGACTCGCAAGATCGTCGAGGTCGGGATTCAAGCTCATGGTCCGGCTCGAGCACGGGCAACGGGAACTTGCCAAGTCGCAGAAAGCCTTTCTCGACTCTCTCCGCAGAGGGAGCGGCAACGCTCGCAAGAGCGCTTAGCCGAGCCGTGTGTACTCGCTTCTGAAGAACACCAGCGGCCGGCCCTCACCGATTCGCACCTCAACCACTTCGCCGACCAGCACTCGATGGTCGCCCGCGTCGATCACCTGGAGCGTGCGGCATTCGAGGACTCCAAGGACGTCCTCCAGGACCGGCGAACCAGTTGATGGGCCGGGCTGCCACGCGATCCCGGAAAACCGGCCCTCAGGCAGCTTGGCGAAACGCACCGACAGGTTGCTCTGTTCCTCCCGCAAGATGTTCACTGCGTAATAACTGCTCGACTCAAAGGTATTGAGGAAACTGCACGCCCGATCGATCGCTACCATCACCAAGGGCGGATCGAGCGAGAGCGAGCTGAAAGAATTGATCGTTAGACCATGCGGAGTGCCGTCCGCGGCCCGCGCGCTGAGCACCGCTACGCCGGTGGCGAACAGGCCGCAGGCCCGGCGGAAAGCGGCGCGGCTGAGGGCTGCGCTTGACAAGGGAATAACCCTAATCCTATCATGAGGTTTCGGCGATTGTTCCAACGCGCTAAACGGGGAGGCGGCTTTGATCAAACTCGACATCATCAACGAAGTGGTCAACCGTACGGGTATTACCAAGACGAAGGCCGAGATGGCCGTCGAAACCGTGTTCGAAAGCATGAAGCGCGCTCTGGGTCGCGGCGAGCGCATCGAGCTACGCGGATTCGGTATCTTCAACGTGCGCCCGCGCAAAACCGGGATTGGCCGCAACCCGCGCACGGGTGCGGAAGTCGCCATTCCGCCGGGCAAAGCCGTGCGCTTTAAGCCCGGTAAGGAGCTGCAGACGCTTCAATAAGGGCGTCCGAGGTTGTGTCGACCAACGGCTATCCCCAGACGCCTGCCGCGCAGCGTGACCCAGCCCATTACGCGGCCCATGACGTGTTTGAAGGACTGCTCGCTGAGGATCTGCGCCCGAGGCATCGTTACTGGCTGCACGCGCTGCTGTTGCTGCTGACCTTGCTGACCACCACCGTGGTCGGCGCAGGTCTCTCCCGCAGTTTCACCGAAAGCCGTCCTTTCGATTTCGACAGCGACCTTCTCGGCTACGCGCGAATGTGGCAGGATCCTGCGTATCTCCTGGCGGGATTGCCGTTTTCGCTGACCCTGCTGACGATCCTGCTGGCCCACGAAATGGGCCACTACTTCGCCGCGCGCTATTATCGCGTGGACGTCACCCTGCCGTTCTTCATCCCTGCACCCACACTGATCGGGACCTTCGGCGCGTTCATCCGCATCCGGTCGGCGATTCTATCCAAGCGCATTCTGTTCGATATCGGCATCGCCGGGCCACTGGCTGGGTTCGCCTTGCTCGTGTGGCCCATGGTAGCGGGAATCTCGCTTTCGAGGGTGGTTCCGGGGATCGGCGCAAGCGGTGACCTCGTCTTCGGCACTCCGCTGATCTTTCGCCTGTTCGAGTGGGTTCAGTTTCCAGGTGTGGCCACCTCGGATATCTATCTTCACCCGGTCGCACGCGCGGCCTGGGTGGGAGTGCTGGCCACGGCGCTGAATTTGCTTCCCATCGGGCAACTGGACGGTGGTCACATTCTGTATTCATTCTTAGGTGAGCGCACCCGCATGCTTTCGCGCATTTTTGTGTTCCTGCTGGTGCTGATGGGTTTCTTCTTCGCATGGAGCTGGTTCTTTTGGGCGGCTATCCTGTTCTTCACCTTGCGGCATCCGGCGATCGTCGATCCGACGCCGCTCGGCCGCACGCGCGTCTGGCTCGGCTTGGTCGCCTTGATCATTCTGGTGTTGTCCTTTACTCCGGCTCCTGTCCGTGCAGCGGGCCCGTGAAAATATCCGCCACCATCATCACGTACAACGAAGAGCGCAACCTGCCGCGCGCTATCGAGAGCCTGCGGTGCGCCGACGAGATCCTGGTCATCGACAGCGGGTCGAACGACCGGACAGTGGAGATCGCCGGGAAACTGGGTGCGAGAGTGGTGGAAAGCCCCTGGCCCGGTTACGCGAATCAGAAGAACCTGGCCGCCGAGCGGGCCTCTCACGACTGGATCCTTTCGCTCGACGCGGACGAATCCCTCAGCGAGTCCCTGGAGGGAGAAATCTGGAGGCTCAAGAAGAACGGCGCCGAATTCGAAGCCTACACCATGCCGCGCATGGCGCAGTACCTGGGGCGATGGATCCGGCATTCGGGCTGGTATCCGGACCGCAAGGTGCGCCTGTACGACCGCCGCAAAGCCCGCTGGGTGGGAGACTTTGTGCACGAATCGGTCAAGGTGGACGGCCGGGTCGGTGATCTCGAATCGAACCTCCTGCACTTCACTTGCAGTTCTTTGTCGGAGCACCTGAAGACCATGGACCGCTATACCACGCTGGCGGCTGAACAGTTGCTCGCGACGGGTGAAAAAGTGACCTGGGCCCGTCTTGTCCTGGAACCGCCGTGGACATTCTTCGAGACCTACGTCCTCAAACTCGGGTTCCTGGACGGCGTGGAGGGGCTGGCCATCGCCAATATGGCGGCGCTCTACAACTTCGTCAAGTATGCCAAGGCGCGGTTTATGAGCCCTGGAAGGTAATGAAGACCCTGCATGTCGACACCGGTCGGGAGATGAGGGGTGGTCAGTGGCAGGTCCTGTATCTGGTGGAGCGTTTGTCGGAGGCATCGCTTCTCGCACCGCCTGGATCGCCATTGCTGGCGGAGGCGCGGGCGCGTGGCCTCGACGCAACCGAGCTTTCCTTCGCCGGGCTTTGGAAGTTTGCCCGGAGGACCGGCCTGGTCCATGCGCACGATGCAAGGGCGCACACTCTCGCGGTTCTGGCGGGCGGGGCGCCTCTGGTCGTGTCCAGGCGCGTCGCATTTCCAGTGAAAACGTCGTTTACGTCACGATGGAAATACAGCCGTGCGACGCGATATCTGGCCGTCTCGAAGTTCGTTGCGTCTCAGCTCAAGGAGGCGGGTGTGCCGGCGGAGAAGGTCCGAGTCGTGTACGACGGCGTGCCGATTCCCTCTCCATCGGCCCGCGCGCCAGGGCGCGTGGTCGCCCTTGCTGCCAAGGGCGTGCACGTGGCGGGAATCCCAATCCATTTCACGACGGATCTGTGGCAGGATTTGTCTACGGCCAGCGTCTTTCTATACGTGAGTGAGTTCGAAGGGCTTGGCTCCGCGGCGCTCGCGGCCATGGCGGCCGGGGTTCCGGTCGTGGCCAGCCGCGTGGGTGGGCTGCCGGAGGCAGTCGAGCACGAATGTACGGGGCTGCTGGCCGGCAAAAGCGAAATCGCCGGCGCTTTGCGGCGCTTGCTGGATGATCCGGCTGCCGCGGCCGAGATGGGCCGCAAGGGCCGGGAAAGAGTGCAACGGACTTTCACGGTCGAGGCGATGGTGGAAGGAACTCTGCTCGTCTATCACGAGGTTCTTGGATGATCGAAACCATTTTGGCGTTTTTGGCCGGCCTGCTGATCGGCAGTTTTCTGAACGTATGTATTTACCGCCTGCCGCGGGATCTTTCGGTCGTGCGTCCGCGATCGTTCTGTCCCGCCTGCGAAAAACCGATCGCCTGGTATGACAACGTTCCGTTGGTAAGCTACCTTGTCCTCGGCCGCCGCTGCCGGCGCTGCCGGGAGCCTATATCGCTTCGTTATCCCTTTGTAGAGCTGATTACGGGCGTTGCGTTCTCCGTCTGCGTGGGAGCGTTCGGCCTTTCGCTCCACGCCCTGAAGTTTTCTTTGTTCTCGGCGATTCTGATCGCACTGATCTTCTCGGACTTAGAGGAACGGATTCTGCCCGACGAGTTCACGCTGGGTGGCACTATCCTGGGGCTGGTGCTGGCGGCCTTCGTGCCGATGCAGATTGCATTCGCACCCTTGCTTCTGCCGGTCTCGCTCGGAACCCGTTGGTTCTCCGTCGGGGAGGCCGTGCTGGGCGCCGGGTTCGCGAGCGGTTCCATTTGGCTGGTCGGCTGGCTCTTTCAGAAGATTCGTCATCGCGAAGGCTTGGGACTCGGAGACGTGAAAATGATCGCGATGATCGGTACTTTCCTGGGATTGCAAGGGGCGCTGATGACTTTGATCGCGGCGTCCCTGGCCGGAGCCGTCGGGGGGCTGATTTATGCACTGGTAACTCGTAAGGACCCGTCTACCTACGAGCTTCCCTTCGGCAGCTTCATTGGAATGGCCGCGCTGGTGGTAGCGGTATTCGGCGAAGGCTTCGCGGGGTGGTACTCAGGCGTGGGGAGATAAGCTATCGTTTTCAGAGTTAAGGTAGGGCTGGAACCCCGCCCTGACGGGCAGGGCTTTCAGGCGTCGATTGCAGGGTTGCGAATGCGCGAAAGCCCCGCCCGTCAGGGCGGGGTTGCTTATACGCCGCGCGGCAGCGTTGCGTACACGGCTTTCTCGTAATCGCTGAGCATCCCCATGGCTTCTTGGTCGCAGAACGGAAGAAACTGCTCCGTCAGGTCAGTCAGAAGCCGCGAAAAATGGTCGTCTCAGCCCGCTCCCTCACGGTCGCGGTTCGGTAAGTGGCTGACTG
>JBGPHB010000450.1:0-4928 GCA_041484155.1 Bryobacteraceae bacterium | reverse complement strand
TGCTCTCCGCGCTCATGGCGATCGGCGCCGGATGGATACCCGTGTATCATTTGTTGCGCCGAAAACCACTCGATATCTTACGCGCCGAGTAGGCCGGAGATCGGGTTCGCTCTCGGCGGTTTCACGGGAAGCCACAAAAGCCAAAACACCGCAACTCCCACGGCCACGCCTGTCGCCAAATAGACCGGCCACGGCCCCATCACGTCCAATGCGGAAGGACTCGTGGGTTTACGGCATAGAAAGAAGTAATTGGCGCCGAACAGTCCATCGAAGACCCCCGCGCATGCCATATAGAGCGCGCAGAGCCAGTAGGCGCGCCAAACGGCTCCATCCCGCATCGGCGCAATTCGACCGAACACCAGAACGGCGGCCGCGATCACGATTCCTCCGTGCTCGGCAAAGTAACGTACGGCCCCAAAAGAAGGCCATGGGGATTGCACTTCCGGCGTCAGCAGCGCGATCCCAGCTCCGCCTATTCCGGCAAAATAGAGGAACTCGACTGCTAAAGGAGCGACAGTCAGACAAGCCCAAACGGCGACCCAGGCCGTGATGTCACAAAGGTGGAGGGGCAGATTAGCGGGGAATCGAAAACTGTCGTGCAGATAGCGGACCAGCTCTAAAATGACCAGGCCGCCGGCGAGAACGAACCGCAGTCCGCGCTTCGACAGTTGCTCACACCGGCATAAGATGCAGAGGATCACTGCGGTGCTCGCGATTCCGATCAGCAGACCGAGGTGCAGGGGCTGGAACGCGAGCATGGCGGTATTCTAACATGGCTCTGTTACGACATCGGCACTTCAGTAAGAAGGCGCGACTCGATCCGATTGAGGATCTCTCCTGGACTCTCTCCGGTTGCCGTGATGCCGTGATTCTTAAGTCCGATGACCGCGTGGGCGGGGTCCGGTTCCGCTGCCAGTAGATCGGCGACGCTCCGCGCAAGCTCGGCGGTACCACACGGGAAATTGATTTCAGTCGCGACCGTCCCCTCGATCCAGGCGTGAACATGGATGATGGCGCCAACTGGCGGGTGCGTTTGATAAATCATCCAGTGCTCAACCGCATCGACGGAAACGCGATTGGGAGGCGGCCCCGGCGGCACGCTGAGAATGACTCGGCCGCCGGCCACGTCGCATCCACTGACCAGCACGATGTCCCGGGGAACGCTGAGATGGGCTTTGTCCACGCCACTGGCACTCATCCAGTATCGCGACGGGTCCTTTCGCACGGATAGATTTCCGTACGAAAGGCCACCGATTCCGTAAAGGCGCCGGATGTAGCGCAGGCCCTGTTCGTCGAGGAGATCACTCAGCGGAAAGGGTGCGGGCAGGAGTCCAAGCCGCCCGAGTCGCGCTCCAGCGGAGGCGAGGTCGCGCGTCAGATCGTCTCCCTCCCACAACGCGGGCTCGAGATCAGGACGGAATTCATTGTCGATCACCAGCCGCGCGCGCGCCAGGGGCGCGACCCGCGAGACAACGGCGTCAGCCGGCACCAGGTAATGACCACGCTCCAGGGTGGTGATCCACACGCCCCGGCCGGGAACGTAACAGAGGACGATATTGGCTAGGGCGCGAACCAGCACCGGATATGTGTGACCAACTTGTTCTCCGAAGTCCTCCCGTCCTTCGACGATCGCGACGACAAAGCTTCCGCGCGCGCGCCGCGGAAACGCGCTGGGACGTTCCGTGCTGGTCACATTCAACACAAGGGTCGCAGCCCAAGGATCCGCGCAGCGGGCGAACCCTTCCGCCTCAAACACGGTTGCCAAGTCCCGAAGGAACGGCTGCAGCGTTTCCGATGGGGTCTGGCCCGTTACCGCGTGGGTCATCTTCTTAAGGTATCGAATTCACGGAAAAGGGGACAGACGACATTTATCCGTAACCAACCGGCGCTGCACCAGTACTCTGACCAGTGAGGTGAACCATGAAGCAGTGGATTCTCGCCTGCCGGTCGCTGGCGCGCCGCCCGGGCTATACCATCACCGCGATCCTGGTCCTGGTTCTGGGGATCGGCGCGACCACGGCTCTGTTTTCGGTGGTCGACACCGTGCTGCTCAAGCCGCTCCCTTACCCGAATCCGGACCGTCTGGTTACGGTCATGGAGGCCAGTCCTTCCAAGAATCAGAAGGACAGCCTGATCGCTCCCGTGCGCATCGAAGACTGGCACCGGATGAATCAGACCTTCGATGTCGTTTCCGGCTCTTACGGCGAAAGCGCGACCGATACCAGCGGACCCGAGCCCGAACGGCTCGCGGGCCGGCGCGTCGCACCTCGGTATTTCGACGTCTACAGAACAGCGCCGCTGGTCGGACGAACTTTTACCGCGGAGGAAGATAAATTCGGCGGGCCGGCGGTGGCCGTAATCAGCTATGGCCTGTGGACCCGCCGATTCGGGCAGGATCCGCGCGTCACCAGCAACAGGCTGGTGCTCGGCGGCAGAGGCTTTAGTATCGTCGGCGTTATGCCGAAGGACTTTGCAGCCGCATCAATCGACGTGTGGCTTCCCGCCCAGACCTACCCGCCTCTGATGCGGCAACGAGATGCTCGCTTCTTCACTGGCATCGGACGAATGAAGCCAGGCGTCACGATCCAGCAGGCGCAGGGCGATCTGGCGCGTGTCCAGCGGCAACTGGGCGAGCAGTTTGCCCGAACCGACAAGGACTGGTCGGCGATCGTCCGCGATTTGAAGGAATCCCGTGTCGGCGATTACCGCCGAACTTTGCTGCTGGTGTTCGGAGCCGTCGGGATGCTCCTGTTGATCGCAGTGGCGAATATTGCCGGGCTCACTTTGGCGCAGCTCCACACCCGGGAGAGAGAGATGGCGATCCGCAGCTCGGTGGGCGCATCGCGCCAGCAAGTAGTGGCGACGGTGATGCGCGAAGTCTTGCTGATCGCCGCCGCGGGCGCAGCCTTCGGCGGGGCGGCGGCAGCGGCGAGCGTGAAGTTGATGTCCGGGTTCTTCACGGACCTGCCTCGCCTGGCGGAGTTGAGATTCGATTGGCGGGCGCTGCTCTTCGCGGCGGGCGCCAGCCTGTTGGCGGCGATCGCCTTTGGACTGATCCCGGCGGTCCAGGCGACGCGCTCCAGTCTTGCGGCGATGCTCGCGGAAGGCAACCGCAGCGTATCCAGCGGCCGCCGGCGCTTGCAGCGAAGCCTGGTGGTCGCCCAATTGGCGGTAACCGTGTTGCTGCTGGCCAGCGCCGGATTGTTACTCCGCAGCTACCGCAATCTGAGCGCCGTGGACTCGGGATTTGATTCGAACAACACGATTGTGTTCCACGTCGGCGCGGCTTGGAACGAGGATCGCGCGCGCGTCGGCACACTCCAGGAAAGACTAGTCGCCGAGTTACATCGCCTCCCAGGCGTGGAGGCGGCGGGCATGACCAACTTCCTGCCCGCCACCGGAGCGACGTTTCGGTATCAGATCCAACTCGAAGGGATCACACGCGCGGAGGAAAACGGGAAGTTCACGGTCGGCTCACGAACCGTCAGCCCCGGTTACCTTCGAGCCTTGCATGCGCCGTTGCTGGCGGGCGATTGGTGCCCGGAACTGCGCATGGATTTCCGGGCGGCGCCCAAAGCGCTGGTGAACCGGCGCTTCGCCGAGTTGTACGGCAAAGGCGAAAACATGGTGGGACGGCACTATAGTCCGGCAGAGAATCCGCGGTACCTGGTGGAAATCACGGGCGTCGTAGGCGATATGAGGGAAGATGGCTTGGCAGCCTCGCCCGCGCCCTATGTCTACCTCTGTTCGTCGGCCGGCTCCTGGCCCGATCCGGAATACGTCGCCAGGACGAAGGGCGACCCACGGGCGATGATGGGTGCGATCCGGCAATTAGTTCGCAACCTCGATCCGAATCGAGCGGTGTTCGGCGTGAAGACGATCGGGAACGTAGTGGACGAGGCGCTCGATCAGCCTCGTCTCAATGTCCGGTTTCTCACGCTGTTTGCCGGCTCCGCGATGCTGCTCGCGTCCATCGGGCTCTATAGCCTGGTGACTCTGCTGGTCACGGCGAGGACTCGGGAGATCGGCGTGCGCGTCGCCCTGGGAGCGAGGCGCGGGCAAATCGTGCGCCTGGTGCTGTCGGGGGCGGTGCGCTTGTTAGGGGCGGGAGTGGTGATTGGGCTCGGTCTGACACTGGTCGCTCAGAGGCTTCTCAAAACAGTGTTGTTCGGCGTGAGTCCGTTAGATGGGCTGACGCTGGTGGGAGCGATCGTTGTGCTGGCCGCTGCGTCAACACTGGCCGCGTTCCTGCCCGCGCGGCGAGCCGCCGCCATCGATCCGCTCGAAGCAATGCGCGGTGAGTAGTGGATCACACCGCCGCTAGCGCTGCCGTCGGCGCCGCCGTTACTGGAGGCGGGTCGAACTTCACGCTCACCAGGGTCGACACGCCGGGCTCCTGCATGGTTACGCCGTAGAGCGCCTGCGCGGCTTCCATGGTTCGCTTGGCGTGGGTGATGACGATGAACTGCGTTTCGGCGGCCATTTCTTTGATCAGGCGGGTCAGGCGTTGGATGTTGGGCTCATCCAGAGGGGCGTCGACCTCATCGAGAATGCAGAACGGGCTCGGCGTATAGCGGAAGATGGCCATCAGGAGCGCCATCGCGGTGAGCGACTTTTCGCCGCCCGAAAGCAGCAGGACGTTTTGCAGCCGCTTGCCGGGTGGCGAGGCCACGATGTCGATGCCGCTCTCGGCCAGATTGGTTTCGTCGGTCAGGCGCATCTCGCCCTGGCCGCCGCCGAAGAGCGTCTGGAACATCTGGCGGAAGTGGGTGTTGATGCCCTCGAACGCTTCGCCGAACCGGCGGCGCGACTCCGTGTCCAGTTCCTGGATCGCTTTCTCGGTGTCGCGAATCGAGTCGAGCAAATCTTGCCTTTGGGTGTTCAGGAATTCGTAGCGCTGCTGGGCTTCCTGGAATTCCTCGAGCGCT